>NZ_JBKGHJ010000334.1:0-9857 GCF_046520365.1 Corallococcus sp. 4LFB | reverse complement strand
CGAACGTCCGCCTGCCGCAGCTTCGCCGCGTCCAGCGCCTCGGTCGCCTCGCCCACGCTGGAGAGCTCCGCCTGCCGCAGCTTCGCCGCGTCCAGCGCCTCCGTCGCGATGTCCTCCTGCGCGCGGAGCGCCTCCGCCGCGTCTTGCGCCCCAGGCGGCGCGAGCACCGACGGGAACTCCTGCCGCGTGCTCGCGCGCTCGGGCTGCTCGCGCAACAAGCCGTCCAGCACCTGCTGCTCGATGACCTTCTCGCGCGGGAAGGCCGCCGACATCAGCCGCACCAGGTCCTGATCCGTCACGCTGGGCGCCAGCTTCTCCTTCAGCGCGCCCAGCGCCTCCACCATGGCCGTCGCCGTGGGGAAGCGGTCGTTCGGCTCGGACGCGAGCGCCCGCGCGAGGAACGCGTCCACCGCGCGCGGCAGGTCCGGCCGGTGGCGCGCCGCCGGCTCCCACTGCGGATAGGCCGCGCGCCGCCAGCGCTCCAGTGGGTCTCCCCGCTGCGACAGCGGCTTCCACGAGAACAACTCCCACAGCACCACGCCCACCGCGTACAGGTCCGCCCTGCGGTCCACCGTGCGCTTGCGGGCCTGCTCCGGCGCCATGTACGTGAGGTTGCCAATCACCACGCGCGGCGCCGTCTGCTGCTCCTTCAGCGTGGACTGCGCCGCGCCGAAGTCGATGATCTTCACCTCGCCCGCGTAGCTCACGCACACGTTCGCGGGGGACAGGTCGCGGTGCACCAGGTGCAGCGGGTGCCCCTCCTCGTCCGTCGCGTCGTGCGCGTACGCCAGCCCCTCGCACAGCCGCTGTCCCAATTGCAGCAGCGGCCCCAGGGGCATCATCCGCTGACGCTGCCGCAGGCGGTACGCGAGCCGGCTGAGCGTCTTGCCCAGCACGTACTCCATCGCCAGGAACAGCTGCCCGTCCACCTCGCCCATCGCGTACACGCGCGCGATGTTCGGGTGCGCCAGCCGCACCACCACGCGGGCCTCGTCGCGGAAGCGCCCCACGAACTGCCGGCTGTCCACCAGCCCCGGCAGCACCTTCTTCACGACGACCGCGCGCCGCACGCCCTCCTCGCGCGCGAGGAAGACCTCCCCCATCCCCCCGGCGCCAATGCGGCGCACGAGGGTGTAGGGACCGAAGCGCACGGGCCCGGTCAGGGCCTCCGGTTCAACGGGCGTCGCCAAGCGCGCGGAACGCCTTGCGGGCCGCGGCGAGCACGTGCGCCACCTCCGGCTCGCCGATGGCCAGCGACACGAACGCCGCCTCGAACTGGCTGGGCGGCAGGTACACCCCTTCTTGCAGCATCGCGTGGAAGAAGCGCCCGAACTTCGCCGTGTCCGCCTTCTTCGCGGACGCGTAGTCGAACACCGGCTCCGCCGTGAAGAACACCGTGAGCATGCTGCCCACGCGGTTCACCGTCACCGGCACGCCCGCCGCCTTCGCCTCCGCGCGGAAGCCCTCCTCCAGCAGCAGGCCCAGGTGCTCCAGCCGCGAGTACGTCCCCGGCGCCGCCAGCGCCTTCACGCACGCCATGCCCGCCGCCACCGCCACCGGGTTCCCGGACAGCGTGCCGGACTGGTACACGGGGCCCTCCGGCGCCACCCTGGCCATGATGTCGCGCCGGCCGCCGTACGCGCCCAGCGGCATGCCGCCGCCCACCACCTTCGCCATCGTGGTGAGGTCCGGCTTGAGTCCGTACAGCTCCTGCGCTCCACCCCGCGCGAGCCGGAAGCCCGTCATCACCTCATCCAGCACGAAGAGCACGCCGTGCTTCTGGCAGAGCGCCTGCAGCCCTTCGAGGAAGCCGGGGCGCGGCACCAGCACGCCCATGTTGCCCACGACGGGCTCGATGATGGCGCAGGCGATGTCCTTGCCCTTCTCCTGGAAGATGCGCTCCACGGCCTCCAGGTCGTTGAAGGGCGCGGTGAGCGTGAGCGCCGCCAGCGCGGACGGCACGCCCGGCGAGTCCGGCAGGCCCAGCGTCTCCACGCCGCTGCCCGCCTTCACGAGGAACGGATCGCCCGCGCCGTGGAAGCAGCCCTCGAACTTGAGGATGTAATCGCGCCCCGTGAAGCCGCGCGCCACGCGGATGGCGGCCACGGTGGCCTCCGTGCCGCTGGAGACGAGGCGCACCTTCTCCACGGAGGGCACGGTCGCGCAGAGCAGCTCCGCGAACTCCACCTCCGCGGCGACGGGGGCGCCGAAGGTGGTGCCGCGCCGGGCGGCCTCCAGGATGGCCTCCACGATGGGCGGGTACGCGTGGCCCAGGATGAGCGGGCCCCAGCTGCCCACCAGGTCCACGTAGCGGTTGCCGTCCACGTCGGTGAGCCACGCGCCGGAGCCCTCCTTGAAGAAGACGGGGTCGCCTCCCACGCCACGGAAGGCACGCACCGGAGAGTTCACGCCACCCGGGATGCGCGCCTGCGCACGGGCGAAGAGGGCCTGGCTTTGAGCGTGTTTCATGGCGGGTTCCATAACACGCGCCGGACGTCCGGCCCTGCCCCGCGTGGGCCTCCGGTGTCGCCTTTTCACCCCCGAGCGGACGCCTGCCCGCACGGCGGCGGGCTTCCCCCTCATGGGAGGCCGTCCGTTACCGGCTCGTCACCCCTGGCCGGGGCCGTCACGCGTGGCTTCACCCGGCGGACGCGGGCGGTTATAGCCACCGCATGCGCATCCTCCACACCATGCTCCGGGTCGGCGACCTGGAGAAGTCGCTCGATTTCTACACCCGCGTGCTCGGCATGACGCTGCTGCGCCGCCAGGACTACCCGGACGGCCGGTTCACCCTCGCCTTCGTCGGCTACGGCCCCGAGGACACCCACCCCGCGCTGGAGCTCACCCACAACTGGGACACGGCGAAGTACGAGCTGGGCTCCGCCTACGGCCACATCGCCCTGGGCGTCAGCGACATCCACGCCACCGCCAATGCCATCCGCCAGGCCGGCGGCAAGGTCGTCCGCGAGCCCGGCCCCATGAAGCACGGCACCACCGTCATCGCCTTCGTGGAGGACCCGGACGGCTACAAGGTGGAGCTCATCCAGCAGAAGGCCTGACCCACCTGGCCGCCCACCCACCAACACGGGCCGCATGGGCAGGCAGGCCCAGGTCCCCGGCGGACTCTGGGGACGGCTGAACGGACCAGGCAGGCGGACGCGATTTAAGCGCGATGTTTCGCGCCTTCCGCTCGCCGCGCCCCCGGCAGGGGTGTAGAGAGGCCCGCGCGCGATGCAGCGAGGCGCGCACCCTCCCCCCCTTCTTCCGAGGCCGTCGCCATGGTGGAGAGTCCCCAGAGCCAGAACGCGTTGTCCCCCGACGAACTCCACGAGGCCTGGGCGGTGCTGTCCGTGGACGAGCGCCTGGAGGGCTTCCGGCTGCTGCCCGCGGCCGTGGCGGACGACTTCTTCCTGGGCCTCAGCGCGCGCGAACAGGGCGAGCTCATCCTCAGCCTCCCCCCCGGCGAGCGCCGCACCTGGGTCCGGCTGCTCCCCCCGGACGACCTGGCCGACCTGGTCCAGGCCGTGGAGCCGGAGCAGGTGGACACCATCCTGTCCCAGCTGGACGACGCCAGCCGCCGCGAGGTGAACGTCCTGCTGGCGTACGCGGAGGACGACGCGGGTGGCCTCATGAACCCGCGCTTCGCCCGCGTGCGCCCGGACATGAGCATCGACGAGGCCATCGGCTACCTGCGCAAGCAGGCGCGCGAGAAGGTGGAGACCGTCTACTACGCGTACGTGCTGGACGCGGAGCAGCGGCTGCAGGGCGTGCTGTCCCTGCGCCAGCTCTTCCAGGCCGCGCCGGACAAGCGCGTGGCGGACGTGATGATTCGCGACGTCATCACCGTGGCGGAGAACACGGACCAGGAGGCGGTGAGCCGCACCTTCTCCGAGCACAGCTTCATGGCCATGCCCGTGGTGGACGAACAGCGGCGCATGAAGGGCATCGTGACGGTGGACGACATCGTGGACGTCGTCCAGGAGGAGGCCACGGAGGACATCCAGAAGGTCGGCGGCATGGAGGCCCTGGACGCGCCCTACTTCGACGTGGGCTTCCTGGCGATGCTCAAGAAGCGCGCCGGCTGGCTGATGGTGCTCTTCCTGGGGGAGATGCTCACCGCCACGGCCATGGGCTACTTCGAGCACGAGATTGCCCGCGCCGTCGTGCTGAGCCTCTTCATCCCGCTCATCATCAGCTCCGGCGGCAACTCCGGCAGCCAGGCCACCACGCTCATCATCCGGTCGCTGGCGCTGTCGGAGATGCGGCTGAAGGACTGGTGGCGCGTGGCGCGGCGGGAGCTGTCCACGGGCCTGGCGCTGGGCGCGGTGCTGGGCCTGGTGGGCTTCCTGCGCGTGATGGCGTGGCAGGCCCTGTTCCACAGCTACGGCGACCATGCGTTCGTCATCGGCCTGACGGTGGGCGTGTCGCTGGTGGGCGTGGTGATGTTCGGCACGCTGTCCGGCTCCATGCTGCCGTTCATCCTGCGGCGCGTGGGCTTCGACCCCGCGAGCGCGTCCGCGCCCTTCGTGGCCACGCTGGTGGACGTGTCCGGACTCGTCATCTACTTCACGGCGGCCAGCCTCTTCCTGCGCGGCACGCTGCTGTAGTCGGCGACGCTCGAGGCCCCATGATTCCCACCACCCTCCGCCGCACCCTCACCCTCGCGGCGCCCGAAGCCCCGGGCGTCCCGCGCACGTCTCCGCCGCCAGCGGCCTGGTGCGCGCGGGGGACTGGCTCTACGTCGTCGCGGACGACGCGCTCCATCTGGCCGTGTTCCCTGCGGTGGGCGACGCGCCCGGCCACACCGTGCGCCTCTTCGCCGGGGAGCTGCCGGACGCGCACGCGGCGCGCAAGGCGGCGAAGCCGGACCTGGAGGCGCTGTGCCGGCTGGGCCCGTCCGCGTCGTTCGCGCACGGGGCGCTGCTGGCGCTGCCCTCGGGGTCCACGCCCGCGCGGCGCCGGGCGTCGGTGCTGGCGCTGAACGCGGACGGCACGCTCGCGGGAGCGCCGCGCACGGTGGACTGCACGTCGCTCTACGTGCAGCTGGAGCGCGAGCTGGTGGCGCTCAACGTGGAGGGCGCGGCGGTGGCGGGCAAGCGGCTGCGGCTGCTCAACCGGGGCAACGGCGAAGGCGGCGTGGACGCGCTGGTGGACCTGGACCTGGACCGCGTGCTGGCCAGCCTGGACGCGGGCGTGCTGGGGCCGGAGGCGGTGCGCACCGTGCGCCGCTGGGAGCTGGGCGAGGCGAATGGCGTGCGGCTGTCCTTCACGGACGCGTCGCCGCTGCCGGACGGGCGCGTGGTGTTCACCGCCACGGCGGAGGCGTCCCGCGACCGCGTGGCGGATGGGCCGGTGGCGGGGTCGGCGGTGGGCGTGCTCGCGCCGGGACGGCACGCCCGTGTACCTGGACGCGGTGGACGTGCCCGTGAAGCTGGAGGGCGTGGACGCGCGCGTGGAGGGCGGCCGCGTCCACGTGCTGCTGGTGGCGGACGCGGACGACCCGTCGGTGCCCGCGCCGCTCCTGGAAGCGGCGCTGCCCGTGCCGGGCTAACCGCCGCGCTTCACCAGCAGCGGGCCGAAGGCCTGCACCACCGGCATCAGGGAGATGACGTTGATGTTCACGTGCGCGGGCCGCGTGGCCACCCAGTACACGGTGTCCGCGATGTCGTCGGGCGTGAGCGGCTGGGTGTTGTCGTAGAGCGCGGCGGCCTTCGCGTCGTCGCCCCGGAAGCGGACGTTGGAGAACTCCGTGCCGCCCAGCAGGCCCGGCTGGATGTCCGTCACGCGCACCGCGGTGCCGTGCAGGTCCGCGCGCAGGTTGAGCGTGAACTGATGCACGAACGCCTTCGTCGCGCCGTACACGTTGCCGCCCGGGTACGGGAACTCGCCCGCGATGGAGCCGATGTTGATGACGTGCCCCCGGTCGCGCGCCACCATGCCCGTGAGCGCTTCACGCGTGCAGTACAGGAGGCCCTTCACGTTGGTGTCCACCACCACGTCCCAGTCCTCCAGCCGCGCCGACTGCGCGGGCTCCATCCCCAGCGCGAGCCCCGCGTTGTTCACCAGCACGTCCACCTGCGCGAAGTCCGCCGGCAGTGACGCGAACGCGGCCTTCACCGCAGCCTTGTCCGTCACGTCCAGCGTCACCGGCAGGAGCCGCTCGCCCAGCTCCGCCTGGAGCGCCTCCAGCCGGTCGCTCCGCCGCCCGGCGGCGATGACGCGCGCGCCCTCCTTCACGAAGCGGCGCGCGATGGCCTGCCCGATGCCCGCCGTGGCCCCTGTCACCAGCACGTTCATGTGAATGTCTCCCACGCGAGAAGTCAGTCGCCGCGGTCGCGGGCGGCTTCCTCGGCGCTGCCGCCCATGGCTTCCACGGAGGTGCGCGCCTGCTTGCTGCGGTCGAACGCCACCTCCTTCTTGCCAATGCCCTCCACCGTGAGGTTGGCCAGACGGCGGCGGGCCCGGGCGATGGCGTCCTGCACGAGCGCCGGGTCGGGGTGCGTCTTCAGGCACTCCACCCAGGTCTCGATGGCCTTCTCGTTGTCGCCCGCGTCCGCGCGCAGCTTGCCCATCTCGAAGAGGGCGTACGGCGCCAGCTCCGAGTCCGGGAAGCGCGTGCGCAGGTCCGCGTAGGTGCGCAGCGCCTCCTGCCGCTTGCCCTCCACCATGGCCAGCGCCTGCGCCTGGAGGAAGAGCGCGTCGTCCACGTAGGGGCTGGTGGCGAAGCGGTCCGGCAGCTTCTTCGCCTCCAGCTCGCACTGCGGATAGTCCTGCAGCTCGAAGTACGTCTTGGCCACCTGGTACTGCAGCTCCGCGCTCTGCGGCGGGTTGCGGTGCAGCGCGGCGGTGAGCTGATCAATGGAACCGCGCAGGTCGCGGTAGTGCACCCGCAGCAGCTCCGCCAGGATGATGCGCGCGTCCAGCGCCTCCGGGGACTCCGGGCACTGCTGGATGAGCTGGCGGTAGACGCTCACCGCCTCCTTCACCTTGCGCTGCTCCAGCCAGTACACGTCCGCCGCGCCCTTGAGCGCCCGGGCGCGCATCACCAGCGCCTCCGGGGACTCGTCGCGCAGGAGCATCTCGTAGGCCTTGCGGTACTCCACCAGCGCCTCGTCCGGACGCTTCTCGAAGGTGGCGTCGCGGGCGCGCTGCATGTGGTCCACCGGCTTGTCGCGGCAACCCGTGACGGCGAGCGCCCCCACCGCGAGCACGCAGGCCCACCGCGACAGCCCCCGCGTCATTGGCACGCCTCCGGGATGAGGCGCTGGCAGCGCGTCTCGTCGCAGCGCACGCACTCGCGCTCGGAGGAGACGTCCGTCACGCACACGGAGACGCGCGACGTCCGGGGGCAGTCCTCGGACGTCACGCAACGGTAGAGGCCCCCGTCGGTGCGGGTGATGTCCACCGGCGTCGAGCCGCAGTTCTCCAGGTCGTTGCATCCCAGGAGCGCCGCCGCCACGACCGCCATTGCTGCCACCAAGACGCGTTGCACGGCCCGGGTTCTAGCCAACTTCCGACCCCGGGTCACGAACCGTGCGCCCGCCTGCCCGCCCGTCTGGAGCCGGGATTCGCGGGAAAGCGAGCACACGTGCATGGCCAGCGTTTCGCCGGGCGTGCTAGCCCTGTCGCGTCACGCTCTTCCCCCACCTCCCAGGAGTCCTGAAACCATGAGCCTTCCCTCTCGTCCTCGCGCGGTGGTGACGGGCGCCGGCAGTGGCCTTGGCCGTGCGCTGTGTGAAGCCCTGGCGGCCCGTCAGGCGCGGGTGATGGTGTCGGACATGAACGCGGCCAGCGCGGAAGAAACTGCCCGCCGCGTCACCGCGCTGGGCGGCGAGGCGCGCGTGCACCCGTGCGACGTGACGGACGCGGACGCGGTGGAGGCGCTGGCGCGCGCGGTGGATGACGCGTTCGGCGGCGTGGACCTGGTGGTGAACAACGCGGGCGTCGCCACGGGCGGCGCGGTGGGCACGCTGCCGTTGTCGGAGTGGAAGCGCGTATTGGACGTGAACCTGTGGGGCGTCATCCACGGCTGTCACGCGTTCGTGCCGCGGCTGAAGAAGCAGGGCTCCGGCCACGTGCTCAACATCGCGTCCGCGGCGGGGCTCGTGTACGCGCCGAACCTGGCGGCCTACAACACGTCCAAGGCGGCCGTCGTCGCGCTGTCGGAGACGCTCTACGCGGAGCTGCAACCGCTGGGGCTGGGCGTCACGGTGGCGTGCCCCACGTTCTTCCGCACCAACATCGCCTCCGCGGCGGCGCCCTACTCCGACCCGGAGACGCGCCGCATGAGCGTGAAGCTGGTGGACCAGTCGAAGATTGGCCCGGAGTGGGTCGCCGAGCGGCTGCTCAAGGCGGTGGACCGGGGCGCGCCGCACGTGCTGCCCATGGCGGACGCGCGCTGGTTCTGGCGGCTGCGGCGGCTGGCGCCCGGCATCTTCCTGAAGGGCGTCATCGCGGTGGAGAAGCGCATGCGCGAGCGCACCGCGCGCATCCCCGGCTAGCCGTCGCGCTTCAGTTGCTGCGCTGCCGCGCGGGCGCCTTGCGGGAGGTCAGCACGGAGGTGTCCACGGACGCCATGGAGTTGCGCTGCTTGACCATCCGCGCCTTCTGGTTCTGCTTGTCCTCGTGCTTCAGGATGGCGGCGATGTGGGCGTCAGCCACCTTGCACTGGATGGCGCTCACCGCCTGGTGACGCCGCCCCAGCTCGTTCCACATCGCCAGCCGCCCCTGGCTGCCCAGGAGCCGGTCCTCGACCGTGTCCAGGGCCTGGTCCATCTGCTTGCCCTCGGCCTCCAGGACCGCGAGCCGCGCTTCGGAATCCTCCGCAGACTGTCCGCATCCCGTGGACACGGCGAGCCCCACCGCCGCTGCCAGTCCGAGCCACCTCCGCCGCATCCCCACGTCGCCTCCCTCGTGTCTCGGGCCACACACCGGCCGTCAGGCAGCGCAAGGTAGGAACGGGCCTGGGGAGCGACAACCCGGACTCACGACAGGGAGGCAGGCGTTTCCAGGAGCGAACGTTTGGGCACGTGAAGGAGCCCTTATGGCGCGGAGCGCGTCCGGTGCTTCAGGATGAACTCGCACACCTCGCGCGCGGCGCCGAAGCCCGCGGCGCGCTGGGCCACGTAGTGCACCTGCGCGCGCACCTCGTCCGGGGCCTCGGGCACGGTGGCGGAGAAGCCCACCGCGTTGAGCAGCGGCAGGTCCACCACTTCGTCACCCATGTAGCCGCAGTGCTCCGCGGACACGTTGAGGATGGCGAGCAGCTTCTCGAAGTGCGCCACCTTGTCCTGGCTGCCGAAGTGCACGTGGCGCAGGCCCAGCGACTGCATGCGCATCTGCGCGGAGAGGCTGTCGCCGCCGGAGATGGCGGCCACCTCGATGCCCGCCTCCTGGAGGCGCTTGATGCCCATGCCGTCGCGCACGCTGTACATCTGCGTCCAGCCGGAGTTGGGCACCCAGAAGATGCGCCCGTCGGTGAGCGTGCCGTCGATGTCGAAGATCATCACCGACAGGCGCGCCACCCGCGCCTTGAGCGACTCCAGGTCCTGGTTCATGCCGTGCCTTCCGCTACTTGGGCACGGCCTTGAGCGAGGCCTTGCCGTCCTTGATGACGACCTTGAACTCCACGCCCTTCGCGTTGTGCTGCTTGAGCAGCTCCGGCACCTGCTTGCGCAGCGTGGCGGCCACGGACTCGTAGGACAGCTTCGACGTGTCCTCCTGGCAGCGGCGCTTCGCGGTGACGTACGCGTCGTACACCGCGCGCAGCTTGTCGTCGGACATGCCGCCACCCGGGCCCGCCGCCGCGGGACGGGGCGCCGCCGCCGCCACGGGACGCGCGGGCTGCTGCGGAGCGG
>NZ_JBKGHJ010000333.1:0-9860 GCF_046520365.1 Corallococcus sp. 4LFB | reverse complement strand
CTAGGCCAGGGGACGGTGTTGGGACAGGGAGATGAGGTCCAGGCCCGTCGGCCCAAGAGGTCGCTCGCCGCGCAGCGCTTGCGGATGATGGCGATGAGCAGGTGGAGGCAGTCCGCCTCGCCCGCACGGAACGTGCTGGCCAGCTCCCGGGCGCGCGCGGTCAGCTCCTGCACCACGTTGCCCGTCTCCGCCGGGGCCTCCGTGATGAGCTGCAGCAGCGCGTCCTCGTCCACGCCCTTCTCCTTCAGGAGGAGCTGGGCGCGGTTCTCCACCGTGAAGAGCGCGAGCAGCACATGCGCCGACGTGGGCTTCTGGGCGACGCTGCGGGCAATGTCATGCGCCTCATGGAGAACCTGGGCGAGATCCGTGCTGTCGACCATTCATGCTCCGGCAAGCGTGCAGCCGAGCGGAATACACCGTCCGCCGCCCCGCCGCAAAATTTAGGCTACAGACCGCTACAGGATGGATGCAAGGCAGGATAAACCTTGGGGCGCGGCCGGATTTCGATTGGCTGCCCGCCCGTTTCCCGACTCAATTCGAGCGACCGGGCAATCACGCCGGGTGGGCTGCGTAATCCGCCCAGAGACCCCAACCCTATGACCTCCCTTGTCCAACCGGCGCGCGTCTTCGTGGACCCCCTTGGGGGAACGCGCACCGCCGTCGAGGCCCGGCGCTGGCTGTGGCCCCTCCTCATCCTCGCCTTCTGCGTCGCGGCCTCCGGTGTCGCCTACGCGCTGCGCTGGGACGCCACCACCTCCGTGGTGAGCGCCCTCCCCACGGACGCCTCTGCGTCCAGCGTCTCCGAGTCCGACATCACCGAGCAGATCCAGACGGCGTCGCGCAAGGCGCTGGTGGGCGGCATCGCCAAGGGGCTCATCGTGATGCCCCTGATGGTGCTGCTGCTCGCGTGCATCCTCTGGGTCACGGCGTGGCTCTTCAACAAGCCCGCCGCCTTCGGGCAGCTGATGGCGGCCGCCGCGGTGGCGCTCTTGCCCATCGCGCTGTACCACCTCATCTACGCGGTGTGCGCGGGCTACCAGCACTCGCTCACCGAACTGCGCGCGGAGCGGCTCGTGCCCTCCAGCCTGGCCCTGCTGGACGGGCTGTCGCCCAAGATGCAGCGCGTGCTCAAGGGCGCGGACTTCTTCAACCTGTGGAGCGTGGGCCTGCTGGGCGTGGGCTTCTCCACCGCCACCGGGATGCGCCTGGGGCGCTCGCTCGTCCTCGTCGGGGTGCTCTACCTCATGTATGTCGGCGTCTTCCTCATCGGGCTGCCGGCGGGAGGTGGCCAGTGAGCGGCTTCCTCGTCGTCGCGGCGCTCTTGACCGCCACCCCCATCACGCTGGAGGAGACGCGCCAGCTGGGCCGCAAGAACACCCAGGCGCTCCAGGCCGCGCTGGACGTCGCCGTGGCCCAGGAGGACCAGCGCGTGGCGCGCTCCGGCCTCCTGCCCCAGGTGCAGCTCAACGTGGGCCCCAGCCTCAACTACCTGGGCCGCCGCCGGCAGGTCTTCAGCGTCCCCATCAGCGAGACGGAGACCGTCACGCGGGAGGTGGTGAGCTCCTCCAACACGGCGGACAGCTACTCCGCGTCCCTGGGCCTGTCGCAGGTCATCTACAACCGCGGCCTCTGGAAGCAGCTGGAGCAGGCGGGCGTCAACGTGGACGCCATCCGCAACCAGTCCATCGAAGAGGCGGACACCTCCGAACTGGAGGCCATCCGCCGCTTCTTCAACCTCTTCCTGTCCCAGGCCACGCTGGACGTGCTCAACGCCACCGCGAAGCGCAGCGAGGAGCAGCTGGAGCGCGCGCGCGCCCTCTTCCAGGCGGGCCGCGTGGGCAAGGCCGAGGAGATCTCCGCCCAGGTCAACCTGGGCAACGACCGCATCAACATCGTGCAGCGCCAGAACCAGCTGGTGGCGGACCAGGTGCAGCTGGCCGTGTGGCTGGCGCGCCCCGGCACGGAGGCCATCGTGGCGGTGGACCCCGGCGTGCTCCAGCAGGAGCCCGCGCCCGCGCCCGCCCTGGATGACGCCCTCAAGCAGGCCCGCGAGCACCGCGCCCTGCTCAAGGCGCTCCAGCAGCGCGTGCGCGTGGCGGAGCTCCAGCGCGCCATCGTGCAGGGGGACTACATCCCCCGCGTGGGCCTGTCCGCGCAGTACTCGCACACCAGCCAGGCCCCGGGCCCGTTCTTCAGCGAGCCCGGCTACGGCAACATCTTCACGGGCGGGGTCAACCTGACGTGGGACCTGTTCAACGGCTTCAACACGCAGGCCCAGTCCGCGCGCGCCCAGGTGAACATCCGCAAGGCGGAGCTGACGTTCGCGCAGACGGCGCGCGAGCTGGAGGCGGAGGTCCGCCGCGCCCACCAGGTGCTGGACGGCCAGATTGCCTCCGCGAAGCTCGCGACGGCCAACCGCGCGGTCGCCCAGCAGGGCCTGGCGCTGGCGGAGGAGCGCTTCCGCGCGGGCGCCGGCTCCACGCTGGACGTGCGAGACGCGCAGCTCAAGCTGACCCAGGCGGAGCTGGTGTTGCTCCAGAGCCGCATTGATGTCGAAATCGCCCGCTATGCCCTGTTCCGGGCCATGGGCACGCTGAACCCGGGAGACTCACAATGACGTGGTGGAAGGCGGCAATCGCCGGCGCGCTGTTGCTTGGAGCGGTGGCCATCACCGTGGGCGGCCTGCGTGACCGGCCCCCCCCGACGCAGGAAGTCCAGATGGCCAAGGCCCGCAAGGGCACCATCACCCGCACCATCACCGGCGCGGGCAAGGTGCAGGCGGCCACCACCGTGAAGATCTCCTCCAACCTGTCCGGCGACCTCATCGCCCTCAAGGTGAAGGACGGCGACGCCATCACCAAGGGGCAGGTGCTGGGGCAGATAGACAAGCGCTACTACGAGGCGGCCGTGAAGCAGGCCACCGCGTCCCGCGACGCGGCCCGCGCCGAGGTCCAGGTGGCGGAGGTGGACGCCACGCGCCAGCGCGCGGAGCTGGCCCGCGTGAAGGGGCTGGCGGAGAAGGGGCTCGCGTCCGCCGCGGAGGTGGAGCAGTCCAAGGCCGCGGCCGACACCGCCGATGCGCGCCTCGGCGCCGCCAGGCAGCGCGTGGCCCAGAGCAACGCCGTGCTGGAGCAGGCGACGACGGACCTGGCGCGCACCACGCTGCTGTCCCCCATCGACGGCAACGTCATCGAGCTGTCGCGTGAAGTGGGCGAGCGCGTGCGCGGCTCCGACTTCTCCGAGGACGTGGTGATGACCATCGCCGCGCTCAACCAGATGGAGGTGAAGTTCGAGGTGGGTGAGCACGAGGTGGTCCACCTGAAGTACGGCCAGCCCGCGGAGGTGACGCTGGACGCGCTGGAGGGCCAGTCCTTCACCGGCACCGTGGTGGAGATTGCCCAGAAGGCCACCATCAAGAACCCGGGCACGGAGGCCGAGGTGACGAGCTTCCCCATCACCGTCGCCCTGGACGCGCGCCCGCCCGGCGTGCTCCCCGGCATGAGCGCCGAGGCGCGCATCAGCGCGGAGACGCACGAGGACGCGGTGCTCGTGCCCATCCAGGCCGTCACGGTGCGCTCCGAGCGCACGCTGCCGGACTACCAGGCGCCCGTGGAGGGCACGTCCCTCACCGCCAAGCGCCGCACGGAGACGCTGGCCAAGGTCGTCTTCGTGGTGGACAACGACAACAAGGCCCAGGTGCGCCGCGTGCGCACCGGCATCGCCTCCGACACGGAGCTGGAGGTGCTCGAGGGCCTCCAGGTCGGTGACCGCGTGGTGGAGGGCCCCTACCGCACGCTGTCCAAGGAGCTGTCCCACGGGGACGCGGTGCGCGAGCCGGAGAAGGCCGCGGCGAAGGGCAAGTCGTGACGCCAACCCCTGCACCGGACGCGGGCCCCCTCATCCAGGTGGAGGGGCTCACGCGGGCCTTCTTCGTGGGCGGTGAGGAGGTGCGCGCGCTTCGCGGCGTCTCCTTTGGCATCCAGCGGGGGGAGTGGGTGGCCATCATCGGCCAGTCCGGCTCCGGCAAGAGCACGCTCATGAACGTGCTGGGCTGCCTGGATACGCCCACGAGCGGCCGCTACATGCTCAACGGCAAGGACGTGTCGCGCATGGACGACGACGACCTGGCCGTCATCCGCAACGTGGAGATCGGCTTCATCTTCCAGACGTTCCAGCTGCTCCCCCGGGAGACGGCGCTCGCCAACGTGGAGCTGCCGCTGGTGTACCGGGGCATGGGCGCGAAGGAGCGGCGCGAGCGCGCGAAGGCGGCGCTGGACAAGGTGCAGCTCACGCACCGCATGCACCACCGGCCCAACGAGCTGTCGGGCGGTCAGCGCCAGCGCGTGGCCATCGCGCGGGCGCTGGTGTCGGAGCCGTCCATGCTCCTGGCGGACGAGCCCACGGGCAACCTGGACTCGGCCACCGGCGAGGAGATCGTCAAGCTCTTCGAACAGCTTCACCGGGCGGGGCACACGCTGGTGCTCGTCACGCACGAGCCCAAGCTGGCCGCGCGCTGTCCCCGGGCCATCCGGTTGAGCGACGGAGAGATTGTCGCGGACGGGCCGGGGCCGGAGGTGGCGCTGGGGGTGCACGGGGTGGCACCGCAGGCGGGCACGGCATGAAGTTCCAGCAGGGCTTCCGCGTGGACGTGCTGGAGGGGGCCCGCATCGCGGTGTTCTCCCTCCGGGCGAACCGGATGCGCACGGTGCTCACGACGCTGGGCATCGGCATCGGCGTGGCGACGCTGCTGGCCATCGTCGGCATCATCCAGGGGCTCAACTCGTCATTCGAGAAGCAGCTGGCCACCCTGGGGGCGAACACGGTCTTCGTCTCCAAGTACCCCTGGATGATCAAGGGCAACTGGTGGCTGTACCGCAACCGGAAGAACTTCACGCTGGAGCAGGTGGCGCAGGTGCGCGCCCAGGCGGACTTCATCACCGCCATCTCCCCGGCGGTGATGCGCTCGTCGGACGTGGCGCACGGCGCGCTCCAGGTCTCCAACGTGCGCATCAACGGCGTGTGGAGCGACTACCTGTCCATCGGCAACTACGAGGTGGTGTCCGGGCGGTTCGTCACCCGCGCGGACGAAGAGGTGAACCGGCCGGTGGCGGTGCTGGGCGCGGACGTGGCCGCCACGCTCTTTCCCAGCGTCAGCCCGCTGGGGCAGACGGTGCGCATCGACGGGCGGCCCTTCCAGGTGGTGGGCACGCTGGGGCGCAAGGGGAAGATTGTCGCGGAGAACATGGACATGTCCGTGTTCATGCCCTTCAAGACCTTCAACTCCAGCTTCGGCAAGGGGCGGCCCATGCAGATCGCCATCGCCGTGGCGGACGCGGGCCAGATGGCGAAGGCGGAGGACCAGCTGGTGGGCATCATGCGGCGCGTGCGCGCGACGCCGCCGGGCCAGGCGGACGACTTCAACATCAACCGGACGGACTCGCTCGCGGCGACGTACGAGCAGCTCACCGGCGCGCTCTACGGCGCGGCCACGGGCGTGGGCCTCATCACGCTGCTGGTGGGCGGCATCGGCATCATGAACATCATGCTGGTGTCCGTGCGCGAAAGGACGCGGGAGATTGGCGTCCGCCGGGCGCTGGGCGCGCGGCAGCGCACCATCGTGCTCCAGTTCCTGATGGAGGCCTCCAGCGTGTCCGCGGTGGGGGGCCTGCTGGGGACGGTGGTGGGGCTGGGCACGGCGAAGGTCGTGTCGCTGGTGACGCCGCTGGCGGCGGACGTGCGGCCGGGCACGGTGGTGGGCGGGGTGGCGTTCGCGGCGCTGGTGGGCCTGTTGTTCGGCATCTGGCCGGCCGCGCGAGCCGCGAAGCTGGACCCGGTGGAAGCGCTCCGCTACGAATAGCGCGATGCGTGCCTTCCTGGACAACCTGCGGCTGTCGGTGGGCACCTTCCTGGGCAACCCGCTGCGCTCGCTCCTGACGCTGGTGGGCATCGTCATCGGCGTGGCCACCGTCATCACGATGATGGCGATGATTGAAGGCCTGCGCGAACAGGTGAACAAGAACCTGGGCAGCCTGGGGGCGCACACCTTCGAGGTGACGAAGTGGCCCACCGGCTTCGGCCGCATCAACTGGGCGAAGTACGCGAAGCGCAAGGACCTGCTCGTCGACGACGTGCGCGCCATCCTGGAGTCGTGTCCCTCGGTGGGGGCGGCCACGCCCCTGGCCCAGGAGTGGGGCAAGAAGCTGACCACCGCGTTCCGGGAGACGCCCCCTTCGGTGAGCATCGTGGGCACGGAGCCCACGTACCTGGAGACGAGCGGCGTCGTCGTGACGAACGGCCGCTTCTTCAACGAGACGGAGACGCTGGACGGCCGCCCGGTGATGGTCATTGGCGTGGACCTGGCGGACACCCTCTTTCCGGGCATGAACCCGGTGGGCTCCGAGGTGCGGCTGCAGGGCCGGCCGTTCCAGGTGATTGGCGTGCTGCAGAAGCGCGGCAGCGTCATGGGGATGGCAAGCCAGGACAACCAGGCCATCGTCCCCATGCGCGCCTTCCAGCAGTTCTACGGCAAGAACCGCTCGGTGGAGATCGACATCCAGGCGCGCGACGGCGCCGTGTTCCAGAAGGCGCAGGACGAGGTGGTGAACCTGATGCGCCGCCGCCGGGGGCTCACGCCCCAGGAAGCGAACGACTTCGAGCTGCACACCAACGAGTCCATGACGGCATCCTTCAACGAGCTGTCCCAGGTCATCGCGCTCGCGGGCGTGGGGGTGTGCCTCCTGTCGCTGGTGGTGGGCGGCATCGGCATCCTGAACATCATGCTGGTCGCCGTGACGGAGCGGACGCGGGAGATTGGCATCCGCAAGGCGCTGGGCGCGCGCCGCCGCCGCATCCTGGGCCAGTTCGCCACGGAGGCGGTGATGCTGTCGCTGGTGGGCGGGATGCTGGGGCTGGGGCTGGGCTTCGGGTTCGTCTTCCTGGGCAAGTGGGTGCTGCTGTTCCCCATGAGCGTGCCCGCGTGGGCCGTGGCGCTGTCGCTGGGCATGAGCTGCGGCGTGGGGCTTCTCTTCGGCATCTACCCGGCGTCGCGCGCGGCGCGGTTGGATCCGGTGGAGGCGATGCGCGCGGAGTAGGGTGCACGGATGGGTGATGCACTGGAGGAGGCGCGGCGCCGGGCCTCCGGAGACGACCTCGCTTCGCTGCGCAGGCTGGACGCGCGGATGGTGCGCTCGGGCTTCCGGCACGCGGACAAGACTCCCCGCGAGTGGGTGGCGGAGCTGGTGGCGCAGGGAGGGGGCGCAGGTCCCATCCCTACGACGCGCACGAAGCGCTGCGGGCCATTGGCCTGGGGGCGGTGCCCGCGTTGCTGGAGGCGCTGGCGACGCCCCGGCTGGCGGAGACGGAGACCGCGGACGCCAACATCCGCTTGAACGTGCTCGAGGCGTTGATGGCGGTGGGCCCGCTGCCCCGGTGCGCGGTGCCCGCCGTGCTGGGGCTCTTGTCCCGGCGCAGCGCCCGGGTTCAGCGTCAGGCGCTACGGGCCCTGGTGTTCCTTCGCCCCCGGCCGACCCGGCTCGCGGTGCGGCTGTTGCTGGAGGCGTGCCGGGACAAGACGCAGTGGCAGCTGCGAGCGACGGCACTGGACGCGCTGGCGGCGCTGGACGGTCCAGTCCCGGACGACGTGCTGAAGGAGGCCCTGGGGCGGTTGTCGGATGAGAGTCCCTACGTCCGCCGCTCCGCGCTGCGCCTGCTGGGCCGGTGCACCCCGCCTTCCGAGGAGGTCCTTCGCGCGCTGGAGGAGCAGGTGGTGCTGGATGACGAGAGCCGCGTCGTCGTGCTCCAGGTGCTCTCCTGGCTTTCGCCGTCGCGCGCGCTGCCGCTGCTCGACAAGACGGCGGGGGGACTGGTGGGCCTCCTTCCGAATGACCGGGAGGGGGCGCGGTTGGGGCTCTACGCGCTCCACCTGCTCGCGGGGATGGGGGAGGGGGCGCGGCCCGCGGTGGGCCTGCTGCGGCGCGTGCTGACGCATGCCGCGAAGCGGGGACACGGGGACCCCTTCTCCTGGAGCATGCGGATCCACGCCGGGACCGTGGCGGATTCCATCATCCGGAGCGGCCCGTTGCCCGTGGAGGCGCGGACCCCCGGGCCGGGCTCGCCGCGACTGGCCCGGGCGTTGGCGGGGCCGGGGCCGGGGCCGGTGGACGCGGAGCACCCGGACTCCGCCCGGTTGCAGGATTGGGTGGATTCGCTGGGGCCACTGAGCCAGGAAGCGGAGGTCCGGCTGTGCGTGGCGGTGGCGCGCGTCGCGGCGCGGGTCTGGGACAGGCATGGGCCGGAGAACGACGGCGCCCAGTCAGCCCTCCTCGCGCTGGAGGAGTGGGTCCTCGCGCCGGATGAGGCGCACCAGCGCAAGGCGATGGAGATTGGCTTGTTCGTCCCCAGCCAGCTCCTGGCGTCGGAGTTGTTCAACGCGGCCTGGTGCCTCCATTACGCGACGCTGATGGTGGCGGACGCCGACAGGCGGGGCGTGGGCTTCACGGGCCTCACGCCCAGGGATCCGGAGCACCTGCTGGCGACGTGCGCCTGGGCCGCGTACCGGGCGCTGAGCAGCGGGACCTGCATGACCCTGGACGAGGGGTGGCGAAGCTCCACCCTCACCCGGACGCGCACGCCCGATGAGACGCTGGCCTTGCTCCACCGGGCCATGGTGGACGAGGTGCTGCCGTGGGCCCGGGGTGAATGGGATCCGATCCGCGACGTCCTGCGCGAGCGGCGCGGACTGCTGGGGGAGTGAGCCCCATCGCCATGGTGATGAGGGCGATCACCCGGTAGGGTGGTGAGGTCCCTACCGCTCGGGGCCTGCTCCGCATGTCCATGTCCTACGTCACGCTGCCGCTGCCCGCCGTTCCCGCGCCGTACCGGGTGCGCCTCTTCACTCCCGACGACATGGACGGGGTGATCGCGCTGTACTCGCACCCCGAGGTGGCGCGGAGCCTCAACTTCACGGTGCCCGTGCTCCGGGAGACGCTGCACACGAAGCTGACCGGCGACCTGGAGGCGATGCGCCAGGGCAAGGGCATCCGGTGGGTGCTGGCGCGGGAGGAAGACCTGACGCCCCTGGGCTACCTGACCCTCTTCAACTGGAGCCAGAAGGACCGCCGCGCGGAGGTGGGCTACATGGTGGCGCGCGCGCTGTGGGGCCAGGGCGTGATGACGGGCGTCCTGCCCGCGTTGATCCGCTTCGGCTTCGAGCACCTGAACCTGCACCGCATCGAAGGCATGGTGAACGTGCGCAACAGCGCGTCGTCCAGGGCGCTGTTGCGCGCGGGCTTCCAGCAGGAGGGCGTGCTGCGCGGCCATCAGGCCGACGGGAACGGCGGCGGCTTCAACGACATGCTCCTGCTGGCGCTGCTCGAGGACGCCTGGCGCGCGTCCCTGGCGAAGTAGGCCGCGAGCCTCACGGCAGGTCGCGCGCGAACTGTTCGCGGTAGCGGGCCTGGAGCGGCTTCAGCTGACGGGTGCCCCGGTACTCGCGGGCGAGCAGGTGCCACGCCTCCGTGCGCGACGGCTCCAGGGCGATGACGCGCTCCAGGTGCTTGCGTGCGCGCGCGTGCGCGCGGGTGTTCGTCGCCAGCACGCCGAGCAGCAGGTGGGCCTGCACCGCATCCTCCCGGAACGCGAGCACGCGCTCGCAGGAGGTCCGCGCGGAGCCCAGCCGCCCTGGAGCAGGTGCAGCTCGCATTGCAGGAGCGTGACGGACGGGCTCGCCGGGAACGCCCGCGCCAGCGCGGCGATGCGCTCACGCGCGGGGCCCGAGGAGCCCGCATGCAGCAGCGCCTCGACGTCGGACACCGCTCGCACCAGCGCCCCTTCGCGCGCGGGCTCCAGGGAAGGGGAGGTGC
>NZ_JBKGHJ010000332.1:0-9860 GCF_046520365.1 Corallococcus sp. 4LFB | reverse complement strand
GGCGTGGCCACGGACGCCAGCCGCACCGACAGGATGTTCGCCACCACGCCGCCCGCCAGGGTGAGCCCCGCGCCCAGCACGGCGCCCAGGCCGTAGTCGCACGAGGGTGGGGCGGGCCTCCGCGACCTGGCCCTCCTCGCCCAGGTCGTTGAGGCGGGAGCGCACCAGCAGGGACCCCGCGGCCGCGCCGCTCGTCGCCACCGTCCACGCGGGCGACAGGCCCAGCCCGTAGGGCAGGCCCACCAGCAGCAGCCCCAGGCCACTCAGGAGGCCCCGGTCCCACCGGTCTCCGCGCGCGCACGCCAGCACCACCGCGGCGGGGACCAGCCACGTCAACGGCACCGGCAGGCCCATGCGCAGGCCCAGCCACTGCACCAGTCCCGCCCCGGCGCCTGCCGCCAGCGCGCGCGTGACGGTGTGCTCGAAGGCTTCGCGGTGGTGGAATTGCAACACGGCGGCATTCATCGGGACACCCCGGGAGCGGCCTCACGGGCCGGGAATGTCCCTTCGAACGCGCGGCGCGCTCAAAAAGGTCTACGCCTTCGGACGCGAGATGGGTCCTGGCTTTCCCTTCGTCACGCGGAGGTAGTCCGCCGGGGCGAGGACAAGCTGCGTCCCGCGCACCCCGGCCGACACGGCGACCTCGTCGAACAGCTCCAGCGTCTCGTCCACGAAGACGGGGTAGTCCTTCTTGCCGCCCAGCGCGGTGACGCCGCCCCGGATGTAGCCGGTGAGCGGCTGCAACTCCTTGAGGGGGACGGTGTCCACCTTGCGGTCGCCGGAGAGCCGCGCCAGGGCCTTCAAATCCAGCTCCGCGTTGCCGGGCACCACCGCCATCAACACGCCGGTGCGGTCCCCCCTGGCCACCAGCGTCTTGA
Organism: Corallococcus sp. 4LFB; assembly: GCF_046520365.1. Classification (NCBI taxonomy): domain Bacteria; kingdom Pseudomonadati; phylum Myxococcota; class Myxococcia; order Myxococcales; family Myxococcaceae; genus Corallococcus; species Corallococcus sp. 4LFB. The sequence goes on along the minus strand of NZ_JBKGHJ010000332.1, from coordinate 8,982 downwards.
AGACCTGCTCCGCGGGCAGGCCCACCTTGGCGGCCACCGTCTCTGCGGACAGGTCGTCCGGATCCACGTCGTAGTCGCGCAGGCTGTACGCGATGCCGAGCGAGTCCAGCAGCCGGGCGGCGTTCGTCTTCATGGACGTCACATCCCCAGGGCGGTGGCCGCGGCCTTCACGCGCTGGAGCGCGTCCTCGGGCGTAGTGCCCACCGCGGACAGGTGGCCCATCTTGCGGCCCTTGCGCGCGTCGCGCTTGCCGTACAGGTGCAGCCGGACGCCGGGCATCGCCAGCGCCTGCGCGAACCGGGGCCCGCCTTCCTTCAGCCACAGGTCGCCCAGCAGGTTCACGATGGCCGCGGGGCGCACCACCTCCACGGAGCCCAGGGGCAGGTTGCACACCGCGCGCACGGCCTGCTCGAACTGGCTCGTGAGGCACGCCACTTCCGTGGAGTGGAAGCTGTTGTGCGGCCGGGGCGCCACCTCGTTCACCAGGAGCGCCCCGTCGCCCAGCAGGAACATCTCCACCACCAGCAGCCCCTCCACCTTCAGCCCGGAGGTGATGTCGCGCGCCACCTGCGCCGCCAGCGACAGCACGGCCTCCGGCAGCGGGCCCGGCAACAGCGACCACGCCAGGATGCGCTCCTCGTGGTGGTTGAACGCGGGCGGGTACACCGCGAGCTGCCCATCCGGCCCGCGCGCCACCAGCACGGACAGCTCCGCCTTCAGGTCCAGCGCGGCCTCCACCACCACGGAGCGCTCGCCCAGCTCCTTCCACGCCACGGCCGCCTCGGAGGCCGCCTTCACCTCGTACTGGCCGCGCCCGTCGTAGCCGCCCTCGCTGGACTTGATGAAGCACCTGCCGCCCAGCGCGGTGATGGCCGCTGACAGCTCCGCCTCCGAGTTCGCCTCGCGCCACGGGCCCAGCGGGAAGCCGCCCTTGGCGAGCCACGCCTTCTGCCGGCCGCGGTGCTGCACCACCTCCAGCACGGAGGCGCCGGGCCGCATGGGCGCGTGCCGGGCCACCGCGTTGAGCGTGGCCAGCGACACCTTTTCAATCTCCAGCGTCACCACGTCGCACTGGCGCGCCAGGTCCTCCGCCGCCACCGTGTCGGAGAAGGACGCGGTGAGGCAGCGGTCCACCACGGAGCGGGACGGGCACGCCGAGTCCGGATCCAGCGCCTGCACCTGGTAGCCGAGCGTGCGCGCGGCGAGCGCCATCATGCGCCCCAACTGGCCGCCGCCCAGGATGCCCAGTGTGCCGCCGGGAAGCACCATGGGGCCGCTCATCCCGCCACCTCGCGCTGCGCCAGCACCTCGTCCGTGCGCGCCTTGCGCCACGCGCCCAGCCGCTCGCGCAGCTCCGGGTACTTCAGCGCCAGGATGGCCGCCGCGTGCAGCGCCGCGTTGGCGGCCCCCGGCTTGCCAATGGCCTGCGTGCCCACCGGGACGCCCTTGGGCATCTGCACGATGGAGAGCAGCGCGTCGAAGCCGGAGAGCACCGTGGTGGGCATGGGCACGCCCAGCACCGGCAGCAGCGTCTTGCTGGACACCATGCCGGGCAGGTGCGCCGCGCCGCCCGCCGCGGCGATGATGACGCAGAGGCCCCGGCCCTCCGCGCTGGACGCGTACTCCATCATCCAGTCCGGGGTGCGGTGCGCGGACACGATGCGCACCTCATGCGGGATGCGCAGCTCGGCGAGGATGTCGATCGCCGGTTGCAGGTGTTCGAGGTCGCTTCTGCCGCCCATGATGACCCCGACCCACGGGGTGCTCGCGCTCGCCGCCATGCTTGTCCGCGCCTCCAGTGCGCCCTGCTTCCAGGGGGTGAAGCCTGGAAGAACGCGGAGATAGGGCTACGCGATTCCGGAGGTCAACCGCGAAGATGTGACGTCGCGATGAAGGGCGGGCAGGGGGACGGGCCCTGGCCCCTCGCACGCCCCAGGGGCGCTCAGTACGTGGAGCCCATGCGCCCGAAGCTCTTGAGCGCCTTCACCTTGCTGTTCTTCACGGCGGCCTTCTGGGCCTCCTCGGTCTCCGCGTCGTCGTATTCCTGCATCGCGCGGGCCTGGTCTGCCTGATCCGCCGCCACCGCCGCCGCGCCCGCCACCGCGCCCGCCTCCTGGAAGAGGGCCTGGTTCTGGTGGAGGTAGCCCTTCGCCTCGTCCTTCCTGCCCAGGCTCATCGCCTCCGCGGCCTTCTGGAGGTTCTGCGCGCTGCGGGCCCGGGCCGCGTACACCGTGGCCTCCTTGTCCTGGCGCTGGACGACCTCCTCCTGCACGTCGGTGGCCACCGCGGCCAGCGTGGACTGGTCCTCCACGTTCTTGTGCACGAGCAGGTCCGTGTACGCGACCTTCAGCCCCGCCACCTGCACGGACTGGCCCGGCGCGGTGCCCGTCACGTGGAGGCGCGCCACCACGCGCTCCACCTGGCCCGCGGAGAAGTCCGGCAGCGCCACGCGCACGGTGTTGCCGGCCTGGTGCGCGCGGTAGCCCAGCACCTCGTCCAGCGTCGTGCCCGGGGGCAATTCGAAGGACAGCTCCACGTTGCGCGCCACCGCGGTGGTGGCCTGCTGCAGGTCGCGCTGGAAGAGGGTGGACAGCTTGCTCGCGTCCTCGAGGAAGCCGTACGCGCCCGCGCCGTACTCCGCGAACGCCTGCATCAGGTCCTCGTTGAAGTCGGTGCCCACGCCAATGGAGCTCACCGTGATGCCGGAGGCGCGGATGTCCTTCACCACGTTCTTGAGCCCCTCCTCGTCGGACACGCCCTCGGTGGGCTGGCCGTCGCTCATCAGGATGAGGCGGTTCACGCTGGCCCCGTTGCCCATGGCGGACGCCAGCTGCGTGCGGCCCACCGACAGGCCCGCGCTGATGTTGGTGCCGCCGTCGTCCCAGATGCCGTCGATGAACTGCATCATCCGCTCGCGGTTGCTCGCGGTGGCCGGCAGGGACGGCAGGCTCTTCACGTCACTGCCGTAGTGCACGATGGCCAGCCGGTCCTCGTCGCGCAGGAGCGTCACCAGGTGCCGCGCGGCCTGCTTCGCCTGCTGGAGCTTGTAGCCGCTCATGGACCCGGACCGGTCGATGACCACCGCCAGGTTCACCGGGCTCCGCTTCGCCCCGGGCACCTCCGCGCCGGTGAGGTCCACCGTCACGTACGTCTCCGACGCGCCCACCGGCACATAGGGATGCGACAGCCGGCTGGTCACCTGGAGGCTGCCGGACGACGAGCGCGGCCCGGGGGCCGGAGTGGGCAGGGGGGGCGCCGGGGTCGTCACGACGACCCGGGGCGGAAGGCCGCCCCGGTGGGGCATGCCCAGCACCAGCGCGGTGAGGGCAAGGCCACCAGCCAGGGCGAGGAACAGGACCGTACGATTCATGGCAGGGCTCCAGAGGCGTTTGGAAACGCGGGCCCTGCCTTTACGAACGGGGGGCGCGAAAAGGTCTAGCCCTTTCGCGCGAGGCGACTGTTCAGTGCGCCGTTCAGGTGCCCTGGGCCGCCGGGGTGGCGCCCGCGCAGAAGTAGGGCGAGTTGTTCTCGCCGAAGGTGCGCCGGTAGAAGCCCTCGTCGGCGGCGCGGATGGCGTCCAGCGTGTCCTGATCCAGGAGCAGGGGCCGGCACGTCATGCGGTCCTTGAGGCCCACCTCCACGTCGTCCACCGTGCGGGTGATCTCGCAGCCCGTCGTGGTGCCCTGCACGCACTCCTTGCTGCAGTAGCCCAGGGCCGGCGCCTCTGGGTCCTGGCTGCGGGGGCTCAGGTCGTCGCGCACGCAGATGAGGTCCTCGCACTCCAGCGAGCCGAAGGAGATGAAGTCCTGCTCCGCGGCGATGTCCTTCTCCTTGACCTCCACCACCTCGCGGCCCTGCTCCTCCCGCTCCTGGTCCGTGGCCTTGCGCACCAGGTTGCACGGCTTGCCCAGCTCGGTGGTGACGTCGCAGCCTCCCAGCAGGAGGACGGCGGACAGGAAGAGCGCGGATCGCACGAACATCTTTGAGACCTCTAGGAAGGATGGATGCAGGGCGTCCGGGGGGAGGACGCCGGAACCTCGAAACGGTAGCACACCGGTTCTTCGCGCCAACCACTGACCCTGGGGGCGCTAGCGCAGTGGAATTGTGAAGCGATACGGGAGGAATACAGAGGAAGCAGGCGCATCGTGGCGGTTGATGGTTGGGAATACGACCGATAGGATGGTGGGGCTGATGTCATGCTGCCTTCCGGTGGCAGTACGTTCCCTCCCCCCACGGAGCGCCCGGACTTGAACCGCCCCACGCTGCTGCTTGCGCTGAGCCTGATGTGGCCCGCGCTGGCCCCCGCCCAGAACCAGGAAGGCATGGGCCTCGATCTGACCGAGGACGCCCAGGCCAAGCCACCCGAAGAGAACCCCGCGCCGCCGCCGGACGAGGAAGCCCGTCCCGCGTCGCCGCCTGTCGCAGCCCCCGCGAAGGACCTCCCGGTCGAAGCGCTGATGCCGCTCACGGACATCACCCAGGACGACCGGGTGAAGAGCGTGCAGCGCAAGGTGTACCTGAAGAAGAACCGCCTGGAGATCTCACCGTTCGTGAGCATCTCCGTGAACGACCCGTTCTATTCGAAGTTCGGCGGCTCGCTCCGCGCGGCCTGGTACCTGTCGGACACGCTGGCCATCTCCGCGCGCGGTTCGCTGATCCAGGTGCTCCCGTCGGATGACGTCCGCACGGCGAAGCGCACCTTCAACAGCAAGATCTACAACTCCGTGCCGAACTGGTCCGCCATGGGCGACCTGGAGTGGGCGCCGCTCTACGGCAAGGTGTCCTTCCTCAACTCCATCCTCCACTTCGACGGCTACCTGCTGGGCGGCATGGGCGTGGTGAGGACGGAGACGTCCGCGCTGCCCGAACGCGGCCTCAACCCGGCCTTCGACCTGGGCCTGGGCATGCGCTTCGTCACCAAGGACTACCTGGCCGTCAACGTGGCCCTCATCAACACCTCCTACGTGGACCAGCCCCTGGGCAGCAGCAAGGGCGCCATCCAGAACGTCATGACCCTCAACGCGGGCATCTCCATCTTCCTGCCCCTCAAGTCGACGGGGAGGGAGTCCGAATGAAGCCCGCCTACCGCCTGCTCCTGACCCTGGTCGCGCGGGCGTGCCCGCGCTCGCCTCCGCCGACCAGGCGCCCGCGCCGGCCGCGCGGCGCCGCACCGGCTCCGGCGACCCCGGCCCCGAAGACGGCGGCGAACTCGAACCCGCCCACCACCTCCCAGGAGGAGGAGGCCGGCGACGTGTCCGAGGTGGACAAGGACGCCCTGGGGCCCCTTCGCGAGCGCATCCGGCCGGTGTCCGGCCACATGTTCCTCAAGAAGGGCCGCTTCGAGATCAGCCCGTCCGCGTCCATCACCATCCGCGACGCGTTCTTCAAGAAGTACCTCTTCGGCGGCACCGTCACCTACTTCCCCATGGAGACGCTGGGCGTGGGCGTGCGCGCCGGCTACGCGCTGAACAGCGTGGCGGGCTCCGCGCAGATCTGCACCTTCACGGAGGGCGACGGTGGCGACACCCGCGGCTGCCGTGCGCCCACCCAGGGTGAGCTGGACGGGTACGCGCCCGGGCAGATGACGCTCATGGGCGGCGTGGACGTCCAGTGGGCGCCCATCTACGGCAAGCTGTCGCTGCTGGCGGAGAAGTTCGTCCACTTCGACATGTACGGCGTCGTGGGCGCGTCCGTCGTCCAGTACAAGGGGCCGGCGGAGTCGCTGACGGATGGCACGCCCGCCGCGGGCAGCAAGTCGTACCTCACGGGCGGCGGCAACGTGGGCGTCGGCCTGCGCTTCTTCTTCAACCGGTGGATGACGCTGCGCACGGAGCTGCGCGACCTCATCTACGTGGAGAAGGGCCGGGACCCCACGCCCAACTACCTCCGCAACCAGATCATGTTCGAGCTGGGCCTGTCCTTCTTCTTCCCCTCCGGTTCCTAAAGACTCATGCGCACCCACCGGTTCCTCCGCCTCGCCGTCCTCGGGCTCACGCTCGCGTACACGGCCCCCACGCTGGCCCAGTCCTTCGAAGGGCTGGACCTGTCGGGCCAGTCGAAGAAGAAGAAGAGGGGGTCGTCTTCCAAGGCCTCCTCCAAGAAGAAGACCTCCGCCAAGCGCGGCAAGGGCAAGACGGCCGCTCCGGCCGAGGACACCCAGGAGTCCTCCTCCGCCACGACCGCGCCCATGGGCAACCCGGCCACGCCGCCCGCGGCCGTGACGACGACGCCCGAGCCGGCGGCCACCGCCGCGCCCGCCTCCAAGCCGGCGCCGCAGCCCAGCCCCGGGCTGGGCCTGGACCTCACGGGCGACAATGACAAGCCGCCCGCGCCGACGATGACGTTCGACGCGGTGGACGTGTCCGGCAAGACGGCGGACCGCCAGCGCCTGGACGCGGCCATCAGCCTGTTCAAGAACGACGAGTACGAGAAGGCCGCGATGGCGTCCCACGAGCTGTTGGGGGACCCCAAGCTCCAGGGCCTGCACGTCGAGGCGCGCTACGTGCTCGCCAAGTCGCTCTACCGCATGGGGCTGTACCACTCGTCGCTGGGCGAGTTCTCGAAGATCCTCGCGGCGGGCCCGTCCACGAAGTTCTTCAAGACGAGCCTGGAGTGGCTGTTCTTCATCAGCCGCAAGACGCAGAACGAGACGGTCATCCTGGATGAGATCGCCCGGTACGCGAACTACGAGTTCCCGGAGAAGTTCCGCAACGAGTTCCGCTACCTGCTGGCGCGCTACCACTTCGTGCGTGGCCGCGCGCTGGATCAGGTGGGCCAGACGGAGAACGCGGACAAGTCCTTCGAGGAAGTGAAGCGCCTGGCGCTGACGATTCCCCGCACGGATCCGTTCTACCCGCGCGCGAAGTACCTGGAGGGCCTGGCCTTCTTCCGCAACGGCACGAACCACAAGGACGCGGCGGCCAAGCGCGGCAACACGGACGTCATGGCGTCCGTGGAGGCGATGAAGGAAGTGGTGCGCCTCACCCGTCCCGTGGCGGGCCGCACCGGCGAGCAGGCGAAGCTGGACAAGTCGCTGCGCGAGCTGGCCTTCATGCAGCTGGCCCGCACGCACTACGGCATGCAGCAGAACCGCTTCTCCATCTTCTACTTGAACAAGGTGGAGCGCGGGAACACGCAGTGGCTGGAGGCCCTCTTCGAGTCCTCCTGGGCCAACTACCGCATCGGCCAGTACGAGCAGGCGCTGGGCAACCTCATCACCCTGTCGTCGCCCTTCTTCCGCGAGGAGTACTTCCCGGAGGCGCTCATCCTGAAGGCGGTCATCTATTACGAGAACTGCCGCTACCGGGAGTCCAACCTCATCCTCCAGGACTTCGAGCGCACCTACCTGCCCGTGCACGACGAGCTGGACGCGCTGGTGAAGAAGGACATGGAGGCGTCCGAGTACTACACGGTGCTCGCGGACGTGCAGAAGAAGAACAAGGACGGCCTGGAGAAGAACGGCACGGACGTCATCCTGGAGCGCATCCTGCGGCTGGCCCTCACGGATCAGGACCTGAAGAAGACCAACGACTCCATCCTGGAGCTCGAGGGTGAAATGGACCTGTTCTCCCAGAAGGGCGACACGTTCAAGTACTCGGAGCTGACCAAGCAGCTCCTGGAGGAGCTGAAGGTCCAGCGCACCAGCCTCATCTCCAAGGCCGGCATCATGGCCAAGGGCAAGCTGGAGTCGGAGCTGGGGGCGCTCAAGCTGCTGTTGGCCAACGGCCTGCGCATCAAGTTCGAGACGACCACCAAGGAGAAGGAGTTCCTGGAGGAGCAGCTCAAGGCGGGCGGCCGCACGGCCATCGTCAAGAAGTACAAGTACTCCGTGGCGGTGGCGGACGATCAGCTCTACTGGCCCTACGAGGGCGAGTACTGGCGTGACGAGCTGGGCACGTACCAGTACACGATGACCAAGGGCTGCATCGAGCGCGACACGGCCAACCGTCAAATCCAGTCCGCCGAGGCGATGTAGACGCCTTGCGCTGAGAGTGGGATTGTTCCCGGCCGCCGGAGCGCCCCGTACGCGCGCTCCGGCGGTCTTGTCTTTTCCAACGGTCCCTCGAAGGGACGAGGGGAGTGGAAGTTGGCTCGGGAGGCGTCGCTGCGGGTGGTGTTCGGCATCGCCGTCCTGGACCTCATCGGGTTCGGCATCCTGATTCCGCAGCTGGGCGTGTACGGCGTGCGCTTTGGCGCTTCCCCCTTCGCGGTGGGGCTGCTCGTCGCGGTGTACTCGCTGATGCAGCTGGTGGCGGCGCCGGTGATGGGGCGGCTGTCGGACCGGTTCGGCCGGCGGCCGGTGCTGCTGGTGTCCCAGGTGGGCTCGCTGGCGGGCTACGTGCTGTTCGCCTTCGCGCACACGCTGCCCCTGCTGTTCCTGTCGCGCATCATCGACGGCGTGTCCGGCGGCAACGTGTCCACCGCGCAGGCGGTGGTGGCGGACATCACCAGGCCGCACGAGCGCGCGAAGGGCATGGGCATCATTGGCGCGGCGTTCGGGCTGGGCTTCGTGCTGGGGCCCGCGCTGGGCGGCGTGCTGGGGGCGTGGGGCGGCAACCTGGCCATCGGCCTGTTCGCGGCGGGGCTGTCCGCGCTGAACCTCCTCAACACCTGGTTCTTCCTGCCGGAGACGCGCAAGCCCGGCTCTCCGTCCGCCACCACGCGCACGCTGAAGGGCTCCCTGGGCGTGTTGACGCTGCCCGTCGTGGGCCGGTGCGTGGTGCTGGTGCTGCTCTACACGGCGGCCTTCGCGCAGATGGAGGGCACCTTCTCCGTCTACCTGCTGACGCGCTTCCTGTCCTCCGGGCCGGTGCCGCTGGAGGGCGGGTGGCTGGTGCACGCGGTGCATCCGGACGCGGCCATCCTGAGGGAGGCGAGCCTGCGCTCCGGGGCGCTCTTCGCGGTGGTGGGCGTGCTGTCCGCGCTGGTGCAGGGGGGGCTGGTGCGCCGGCTGGTGGCGCCCGGGCATGGCGCGTCCGGCCA
>NZ_JBKGHJ010000331.1:0-9963 GCF_046520365.1 Corallococcus sp. 4LFB | reverse complement strand
TCCCCGCCCATGCCTTTGCTGGGCAGCAGCGTCAGCGACGTGGCCTCCAGGCGCAGCCAGTGGGCCCACCTCGTTTCTTCCTCGGCGGTTGCCGGTGACGCGGGCTCCTCCACGGACAGCGCCGCTCCCGCTTCGTCACCGGCAGCCTCGGCCTGAAGGGCCTCCTCCAACCTGCGCACGGTGGCGTCGAAGTCTTCTGGAGTGATGGCCTCCTGCGCCCTTCCGACCCCAGGCAACAGCAGCAGCAAGACGACGGCCCAACTCCAATGCATGCCCATCGACGCCTCCGTGGCTGGCCCCAGCAGGGGCGCTCAGGACAGAGGTTCCATGTTCGGTCCGACAAGGCGGAGGACCGGGTGGGGCATTGCACTGAAAGAGCCACATAAGACCCGGCCCGCCGGGGGATGGACAGACGTGCCACACCACGGCGCCAGCCGCGCGAATACGGAGTTCAAAGCTCGGGCGGTGAAGCGGGTGCTGGAGGAGGGCAAGTCCCGGGCGCAGGTGGCCAAGGACCTGGACCTGACGCGCAGCGCCCTGGAACCCTGGGTGAGGCAGGCGCGCGCCGATGCGGCAACATCAGAGCATGCCTATAAAAGGCCTTCAGGGACTCGGCGCCAGCCGTTCGGCCGCGCGCCCCGCGCCCATGGACCGCGCGTAGTCCAGCGCGGTGCGCTTGTCCGCGTCCCGCACCCGGTGGTCCGCGCCGCGCTGGATGAGCAGCTCCATCAGCTCAACCTTGTCGAACATGGCCGCGAACATGAGCGGCGTGCGGCCATCCGGGCCCGCGCCGTCCACGTTCGCGCCCGCGTCCAGCAGCACCGTGGCGATGTCCAGGTTGCCCTTGAACGCGGCGCCGGCCAGGGGCGTCTGCCCGGCGTCGTTGGGCTGCTCCGGGTCCGCCCCGCGCTCCAGCAAGAGGCGCGTGGCCTCCACATGGCCGTGGTAGCTGGCCAGCATCAGGAGCGAGTCCCCCCGCTCGTTGCGCACGCCCACGGGGAGCCCGGCGTCGAGCAGCTCGCGCAGCTTGCCGGCGTCTCCCGAGCGAACGACCGCGAAGGCGCTCCTCACGAAGTCCATCAGGGCGGCGTCCTCGGCGGACGGGGGAGCGGCGTTCTTCGGGTCGTTCGGGGAGCTCATGGTCGGCATTCCTTCCTAGCGGGAGCGGCGCTTCTGCTGGACGGCGGTGGCGATGCGCGAACCATACTCCTCGTCCGCCGCGCGGAAGTGGGCGATGGCCCGCGTGATGATGTCTTCACGACTCACCTGCGCCAGGCTGCCGGAGAGGTTCTCCACCAGCCGCGCCTTCGCCGCCTCGTCCATCAGCCGGTAGAGGGCGCCGGCCTGCACGAAGTCGGTGTCCTCCGCGTGCTTGCCGTGGACGAAGGTGCCCGTCAGGCCGCTCACCGCGTAGCCCGTGCCCGGCGCCTCGTCCGTCTGGGCGGGGCCGTTGAAGCTGTTGGGCTCGTAGTTGGGGCCGCGGCCGCCGTTGCCGTCGAAGCGCATGGCGCCGTCACGGCCGTAGTTGCGCGCGCCGCCCTTCACGCCCCTGGGCGCGTTCACCGGCAGCTGCGTGCCGTTGATGCCCAGCCGGTAGCGGTGCGCGTCGCCGTAGGCGAACAGGCGCGCCTGGAGCATCCGGTCCGGGGACGGGCCGATGCCGGGCACGAAGTGCGACGGGTCCAGCGCAGCCTGCTCCACCTCCGCGAAGAAGTTCTCCGGGTTGCGGTCGAGCGTCAGCCTGCCCACCTCCATCAGCGGGTAGTCCTTGTGCGGCCACACCTTGGTGAGGTCGAACGGGTTGAAGCGGTAGTTCGCCGCGTCCGCCTCCGGCATCACCTGCACCTTGAGCGTCCACGAGGGAAACTCGCCCCGGTCGATGGCCTGGTACAGGTCACGCTGGTGGTGCTGCGGGTCCTTGCCGCCCACGGCCTCCGCCTCCTGGGTGGTGAGGGTGCGGATGCCCTGGTCCGTCTTGAAGTGGAACTTCACCCAGAAGCGCTCGCCCGCCGCGTTCACCCACTGGAAGGTGTGCGAGCCGAAGCCGTCCATGTGCCGCAGCGTCGCGGGGATGCCCCGGTCCCCGAAGAGCCAGGTGAACTGGTGCGTGGCCTCCGGCGAGTAGGAGAAGAAGTCCCAGACGTTGTCCGGCTCCTGGCAGTTCGTGTACGGGTCGTACTTCTGCGAGTGGATGAAGTCCGGGAACTTGATGCCGTCGCGCAGGAAGAACACCGGCGTGTTGTTGCCCACGAGGTCCCAGTTGCCGTCCTCCGTGTAGAAGCGCACCGCGAAGCCGCGCGGGTCGCGGGCCGTGTCCGGCGCGCCCTTGGAGCCCGCCACGGTGGAGAAGCGCAGGAACGCCTCCGTCTTCTTGCCTGGCGCGCTGAAGACCTTCATGCGGGTGAAGCGGGTCAGGTCCTGCGTCACCTCGAAGGTGCCGTAGGCGCCGGAGCCCACCGCGTGCACCACGCGCTCCGGGATGCGCTCGCGGTTGAAGCGGGCCAGCTTCTCCAGCAGGTGGTGGTCCTGGAGCAGCACCGGGCCGTTGGGGCCCGCGGTCTGCGAGTGCTGGTTGTCGGAGACCGGGGCGCCGGCTTCGGTGGTCAGGGTGGGACGCTGGGACATGGACGCTTTCCTTGGCGTGAGGCCTTCAGGGGCACTGCGACGGGGGGAAAGGTAGAGAGGTCCCGCTGATTGGGCCAAGACATCGTTTGGATGGGAGTGATAGGCAGGGGCTATCGGTTCCAGGGAGGACCATGGCCTCGCTCAACGACATCACCCTGCGGCAGCTGGAGTACCTGGTGGCGGTGGCGGAGACGCTGGGGTTCCGGCGGGCGGCCGAGCGGTGCCACGTCTCCCAGCCGGCCCTGAGCGCGCAGATACAGCAGCTGGAGTCGGTGCTCGGCGTGAAGCTGTTCGAGCGGGACGCGCGCCGCGTGCTGCTCACGCCGCAGGGCACGGAGCTGGTGGCGCGGGCGCGGCGGGTGCTCACGGAGGCGGAGGACATCCTCAAGGCGGCGGCGCGGATGGGAGACCCGTTCGCGGGGCCGCTGCACCTGGGGGCCATCCCCACGGTGGCGCCCTACGTGCTGCCGGAGGTGGTGCCCGCGCTGGTGAAGCACTACCCCAAGCTCCAGCTCCGCCTGCGCGAGGAGAAGACGGCGCTCCTGATGCGCGACATGGACGAGGGCCGGCTGGACGCGGCGCTGCTCGCGGTGGACGCGGAGCTGGGGCTCAAGGTGGAGCACGCGGTCATCGCGGAGGACCCGTTCGTCGTCGCGGCGCCGCCGGGGCACCGGCTGGAGAAGAGGAAGCAGGTGCGGCTCGCCGACCTGGACGACGAGGACGTGTTGCTCCTGGAGGACGGGCACTGCTTCCGCAGCCAGACGCTGGCGCTGTGCACGCGCGTGGGCGCGCGCGAGGTGGACTTCCGCGCCACCAGCCTGACGACGCTCGCGCAGATGGTGATGGCGTCCGGCAGCGTCACGCTGCTGCCCCAGCTCGCGGTGCGGACGGAGAACCGGCAGGGGCAGCTGGTGGTGCGGCCCTTCGCGCCGCCGGGGCCCGGCAGGACGCTCGCGCTGGCGTGGCGTCCCGGGCACCCCCGGGCGGAAGCGCTGCGCGCCATCGCGGGGACGCTGCGCTCCGTGTGGCCCGGCGGCCCGAAGGCGAAGGTCAGCGCAGCGGCTTCTGCGAGGTGACGATGCCGTCCGCGTCCGCGTAGAGGTGGTGGCCGGGGGTGAAGGTGACGCCCGCGAAGCGCACCTCCACGTCGCGCTGGCCCTCGTTGCGCTTGCCGCTCTTGAGCGGGTGCGTGCCCAGCGCCTTCACGCCGATGGCGGTGCGGCCCACCTCTTCCGAGTCGCGGATGCAGCCGTTCACCACCACGCCCGCCCAGCCGTTCTGCTGGCCCAGCGCCGCGAGCACGTCGCCCACCAGCGCGCAGCGGCGGCTGCCTCCGCCGTCCACCACCAGCACGCGGCCCTGCCCGGGCTCCTCCAGGGCCTTGCGCACCAGGGAGTTGTCCTCCGGCGCGCGCACCGTGCTGATGGGGCCGGAGAAGCTCCGGCGCCCGCCGTAGTCCATGAAGCCGGGCTCGGCGACCTGGAAGTGCGGCGCTCCCGCGTGGGCGTCGCAGAGGTCGGCGGTCTTGAGGTCGGGGCTGTCGCTCATGAGCCCCAGGATGCACGCGCCGGCCGGGGGTGACTGTCATTGCGAGCCCGGGCGGCCGCGTCCTGGCCGTGCATTGTTCAAAACCCCAACGTCGCTGCCCGGCGGCGCGGCGTCAGGGGGCCGCGTAGCCCACGGTGCCGGTGTTGCCTTCGTAGGTGTTGGCGCTCTCGGTGAACGTGGAGTCCTTGAAGACGAACACGCCCCAGCCCGTGGCCTGGGACACGAGCGAGTCGGAGAGCTGGAGCCGCCCCCGGCCCGAGTTGCCGCCCAGGGTGATGTTGCCCTGGATGTCGCCCGCGTTCGTGAAGGCGTCGCAGCAGAAGGGGTCCGAGCCGCCGTGGCTCACCCGCGCGTGGGCGATGACGTTGGTCGCGTCCAGGGAGCGGATGGAGATGCCCTTCCAGTAGCCCGGCGTCTGCGTCCGGCCCGTGAACACGATGGGGTCCTCCGCCGTGCCCCGCGCCACCAGCGAGCCCGTCTCCGTGATGCGCAGGCCCGACATCGCCTCGAACTGGAGCCGCACCCCTGGCTCCACGGTGAGCGCGCCCGTGTACTCCACGATGGTGTCCGGGAGGCCGGTGGAGACGCCATAGGGCACGTCCAGCTTGTGCAGCGTCTGGGCGATGGCGGTGTCACCCGCCGGCGCGGGCACCAGGTGGACGGCGTTGTCGCCGTTGGCCACCGGGTCGGTGGCGCTGTTGCCGGAGTAGACGGTCTCCCCATCCAGGGCGCTCGCGATGGACAGGCTCACGGTGGCGGGCGCGCCCAGGTTGCCCCGGAAGAGGTTCCGCGAGAAGCCCGGCAGCCGCGCCTTGTTGAAGGCGAAGAGGCCCACCGTTCCGCTCTGCTCCACGGTGGTGTTCGCGATGCGCACCTGGCTGACGGAGTTCTGGATGGATGAGCCCACCACCACCGCGGCCCGGGCCTCCAGCCTGCCGCCGGGGCCGTAGAAGTAGTCACAGCAGAAGGGGCTCTCACTGCCCGCGTAGGAGATGACCACGTGCTCCAGCACGTTCGCGGGGTTGTTGGACTTGAACGCGAGCCCCTTCCAGGACCCCGGCGTGGCCGTCGTCCCGGTGAAGGTGATGGGCGCGGCCTCCGTGCCCACCGCGTTGAGGGACCCTGTCGGCAGGATGAGCAGGCCGGCGTTCGGACCGAAGCGCACCACCGTGCCCGGCGCCAGGGTGAGGGCTCCGCTCACCTCCACCACCCCCGTCACCGCGTAGGTGCACTGCTGCGCCCCCGGCTCCCAGGTCGTGGCGGTCTTCACGTCGTCGGAGATGTCCCGCACGCAGGCCCCGCCGGGCCCGGGGCCGTCACCGGGGTCGTCCTCCGAACCGCCACAGGCAGCCAGGACGGAGGCCGCCACGAGAGGGAGAAACCGCGGGAAGCGAAGCAGGTGTCGTGCCATGGGGGTCCCCTTGAGCGAGGCAGCGGCGGAGGCCGCTTTCCCCCGGAGTACGCCGGGCCGCGCGCATATTCCGGGGCGGGGAGGAAAACGTCACCGCGGGCGCCCATGGCTGGACGCGCCCGTCCGCTCAAGGCTGGAGGGCGACCTTGAGCACGCCGTCCTTGCGCTGGCTGAACAGCTCATACGCTTCGCGGATGTCCTTGAGCGCGAAGCGGTGAGTGAAGAGCGGCGTCAGGTCCACGCGCTTCGCGCGCACCACCTCCATCAGCCGCCGCATGCGCTCCTTGCCGCCCGGGCAGAGCGTGGTGACGATGCGGTGGTCCCCCAGCCCCGCGGCGAAGGCGTCGTAAGGCATTTGGAGCTTCCCGGAGTACACGCCCAGGCTGGACAGCGTGCCGCCGGGGTTGAGCGTGCGCAGGGCGCTCTCGAAGGTCTGCTGCGTGCCCAGCGCCTCGATGGCCACGTCCACGCCGCCGCCGGTGAGCCGCTTCACCTCCGCCACCACGTCCTGGCCGCGGAAGTCCAGCACCACGTCCGCCCCCAGCTTGCGCGCCATGGCCAGGCGCGCCTCGTCCCCGTCCACGCCAATCACCAGCGACGCCCCCATCAGCCGCGCCCCCACGGTGGCGCACAGGCCGATGGGGCCCTGCGCGAACACCACCACCGCGTCGCCTATCTTCACGCCGCCGGACTCCGCGCCGCTGAAGCCGGTGGACGCGATGTCCGCCAGCAGCAGCACCTGTTCGTCCTTCAGTTCGTCCGGGATGGGGGCCAGGTTCGCCTGCGCGAAGGGCACGCGCACGTACTCCGCCTGCGCGCCGTTCATCGTGTTGCCCAGCCGCCAGCCGCCCATGGCCTCCAGCCCCGCGCCGTGGCCGCACTGCGACAGGTGCCCGGAGAGGCAGCCCCGGCACTGGCCGCACGGCGTGATGGCACCCACCAGCACGCGCTGCCCCACCTGGTAGCCCGTCACGCCCGGCCCCAGCTCGTCGATGACGCCCACCATCTCGTGGCCCACGGTGAGGCCCGGCTGCACCGGGTACTCACCGCGCAGGATGTGCACGTCGGTGCCGCAGATGGTGGTGAGCGTCACCCGGACCACCGCCTCGCCCGCGCCCGCCTTCGGCTTCTCCACGTCCTCCACGCTCAGCTGCTGGGGCCCCGGAACACGGTTGCCTTCATGTCTCACCTCGTCTGTCTTCAGGCGCGCGGCATGCGCACCGTGACCGCCGGCCGGTCGCTGCGGGCCATCACCTGCTGCGCCACCGAGCCCAGCACCATGAGGCTCACCCCCGTGCGGCCGTGGGTGCCCAGGCACACCAGGTCCGCGCAGTGGCGCTCGGCCGCCTGGGTGATGACCCCCGCCACGTCGTCGCCCTTGAGCACCGACAGCTCGACCTTGTGGCTCCCGTCGTGCTCCGGGGCCGGCACGCGCAGCTCCAGTTGCTGCCGCGCCGCCTGGAGCTCCTCGGGCGTCGCCTCCTCCGGCTCCACGTGCAGCAGGTGCACGGTGCCGCCCGCGGGGGTGATGGCGAAGGCGTAGGCGATGGCGCGGTCGCCGGCTTCGCCGAAGTCCGTGGTCGCGAGCACCGTCCGCACCCTGGGGGCCTCCTGCTCCAGCCCCCGCTCCGCCGCGCGCGTCGGCACGCTCACCACCGACATGGGCGCCAGGCGCCGGGCGGACTGGGACACGCTCCACAGCTTCGCGAGCGCCCTGCGCTGGTGGGTGCCCACCACCAGCAGGTCCACCTGCTCCTCCGACGCCAGGGCGATGAGGTGGTCCGCGATGCGGCCCAGCCCCGGCTCCAGCCGCGACCGCACCGGCAGCCCCGCGGCGCGCAGGGGCTCCAGCAGCGAGTCCGACTCGCGCTCCAGCGCCTCCCGCAGCTCCGGGGACATGTCCTTGTAGCTGTGCGGGTGCACCAGCCCCAGCCGCTCCGCCTCGCTGCCCACCCAGACGACGCGGCCGCCCACGACCTCCACGGGCCCGGCCTTCGCGAGCGTCTTCACCCAGTCCCGGGCGACCTCGAAGGGCCTGGAGCGATCCACGCCCAGCATGACCCGCAGGGGGCGCTCACCGCGCGCCCACGCCTCCAGGCCGGAGCCCTCGCGGACCACCAGGAAGGGGACCTCCAGGAGCTGCGCCATCCGGTCGACCGTCCCTCCCAGGCCCCGGAAGGGCGTGTCCTCGCGCGGCGCGCCGGCCACCACCCACTGGATGCCGCGCATCACCACCAGCTCCCGCAGGGCCTCCTCGGGCTCTCCCGTGAGGAGCACGGAGTCGACCTGGGCCCCCGTGGCCCGCAGCCGGTCGCACTCGTCCCGCAGCGTGGAGCGGGCGGTCTCGCAGATGGCGTCTCCGAAGGTCCGCACCAGGGTCCCGGTCAGCGCGTGCACGATGCACAGCGGGACGTTCATCCGCCGGGCGAGCAGCGCCGCCGTGTCACAGGCGCGCCGGGCGCTCTCCGAGAAGTTGGTCGCGCAGGCGATGGTCATGGCCTCTCCTTGTCATCCCCTCTGCAAGCTAGTCACTGTCATCGCGGTGACTCCTGGCCCGCGGGCTCGAACCCGGCTCGCACGGACGCGGCCTCCCCCAGCTCCTCGGCCACGCTGCGCGCCCAGCGGGCAAGCTGTCCGGAGTCCCGCCAGTCCCCCGCGTGCTCACGCGCCATGGACCGGGCGATGAAGCCCCGGGCATCACGCTCCAGTCTTCCGCCGAAGGTCTCATGGCCCCGCGCGCCCACCTGCTCCATGAGGGCCCGCACCTGCGCCGTGGGCGGAATGCGCTCGCGCGCCGCCGAGTCGTCGAGCGGTCCGCTGGAGAAGAACCACACGGGCCGCTCGCGCAGCTCATGCGCGTGCCGGTGCACGAAGCGCCGGGCCTGCCGGTGCCAGCGGTTGGCGTAGAGCCCGCCTCCGACGATGACGGCGTCATAGGCCCGCACGTCGCCGACGTCCTCGGGGGCGAGCGCCTCCGCGTCGAGGCCCTCGTCCCGCAGGTCGCTGGCGAGCTGCCCGGCGATCTCCCGGGTCCCGCCCAGCTTGCTTCCGTAGGTGATGAGGATCCGCATTCGCGCCCTCCTGGCCGAAGTCCTCCGACATGGGTGGCGCGACCGGACGGCGTTCGCAAGGGGACCCCGGCCGGGCGCCCGCGTCCAGACAGGCTCACGGCGGCAGGGCGCATTGCCGACGCCCGTGCAGGACCCCAGCTTCTTCCGGGGGCCTCATGCGAGTCCTTGTGCCGGTCAATCGCCTGCCTCAGGGCTGGGAAGAAGCACGGGGGCTGGATGCGGAAGAGGTGCTGGCGCGGCGCGCGCGTCACGGCCTCAACGACGTGCGGGGCCCGTCCCGCCACGCTCCGGCCCAGAGCCTGCGCGACGCCTCGCGCGACCCGATGCTCTGGTTCCTCGTGGGCACGAGCGGCCTGTACTTCGCGCTGGGGGAGCGCGTGGAGGGCGCGGTGATGCTGCTGGCCCTCGTCCCGCTGCTGGGCATGGATGTCTTCCTGCACCACCGGACCCAGGCCTCCACCGAAGGGCTGCGCGGCCGCCTGGCCGAGCGCGCCACGGTGCTGCGCGACGGGCGCGAAGTGGAGGTGCCGGCGCGCGACGTGGTGCCGGGCGACCTGGCGCGGGTGGAGGCGGGAGGGCAGTTCCCGGCGGACGGCCTGGTCGTGCGAGGGCAGGGATTGCAGGCGGAGGAGTCCCCGCTCACCGGCGAGTCGCTGCCCGTGCGCAAGCGGCCGCTGGAGCGCCTCCCGCCCGGGGCCGAGCCCGCGGTGGACGCGGTGCACTGGGGGCTCGCGGGGACGCGGCTGCTCACCGGGACGGCCTGGGTGCGCGTCGTCTTCACCGGGGCGGAGACCCTGTACGGGAGCATCATCCGCTCGGCGGGCCAGGAGGTCCGGGCCCGCACGCCGCTGCAGCACGCGGTGGCGAACCTGGTGGCGGTGCTGGTGGGCGTGGCGGGCGCGCTCTGCGCGGTGCTGGCGCTCGTGCGCTGGCGCCAGGGCTTCGGGTGGCTGGACGCGCTGCTGAGCGCGGCGACGCTCGGCGTGGCGGCGCTGCCCGAGGAGTTCCCCGTGGCCCTCACGTTCTTCCTGGGCGCGGGCGTGTACCGCCTGGCCCGGCGGCAGGCGCTGGTGCGGCAGGCCGTCTCGGTGGAGAACATCGGCCGGGTGAGCTGCGTCTGCTCGGACAAGACGGGCACGCTGACCGAGGGGCTCCTGCGGGTGACGCGGCTGCTGCCCGCCTCCGGGACCTCGCCGCGGGCGCTGCTGCGGACCGCGGTGCTGGCCTCGCGGGAGGAGGGCAGGGACCCCCTGGACGTGGCGCTGCTGGAGGCGGGAGCGCGCGAGCTGCCGGAGCTGCCCGGCCCCG
>NZ_JBKGHJ010000330.1:0-9970 GCF_046520365.1 Corallococcus sp. 4LFB | reverse complement strand
AAGGCGCCCTGACGGAAGCCTCCTCGCTGAAGGCGGCCTTCCAGGCGCGCGCGCATGTCCACCGTCGGCGTCAGCGTATCCACGCCCACGCCCACCACCGCGCCCCAGGCTCCGCCCTCGCTCGGGCGTCCACCCCACCCGCCCAGCAGGTGCGCCTCCAGCCTCTGCCCCTTGCGCCCGCGCCGCAGCACCACGGCGGTGGCGTCCAGGTGCGCCAGCGTCATGGGCCGCGCGGTGCCGCCTACCCTCCCCCAGTCATGCACCGCCGACAACGCCAGCGTGTACCGCCCCGGGACAGGGGGGCGGCCGAAGAGGACGTGCTGCACGTCCAGGGCTACTTCAGCCCCCGCCAGGCGCGCGCTCAGCACGTCCGAGGCGAAGGCCTCCGCGTACACCGGCCCCAGCGTCCCCGTCGCGATGACGCCGGCCGGGTCGTAGTCGGGGTTGACGCGGTTGCCGTAGCGCCGCACCAGGTGCCCGGACAAGAGGGAGTAACCCTCCATCATGCCCAGCCACATCGAGTTGGGCGTATCCCCTCCCACCATGAAGAGGCGCACCACCTGCCCCCAGTCGGACAGCGTGTCCCAGTCCTCCTTCCTCACGAGGCCTGCGCCCTCACCTCCACCCCACAGCCGCAGTCGTACCGGCGCCCCGAGAATGAGGCGGAACGACTCCCCCTTCCCCAAGGCCACCATGGGCTCCACCTGCAAGAAGCCTTCTTCGGTGCCCGCGCCCCTCCGAGGCAGCAACGTCCACGTCGCCGCGTCCATGCGCAGCAGGTTCGTCATCGGAGGTGCCGAGTCGGGCGCCGCGGGTGCAGAAGCCTCCTTCTCGGGCTGAGCCTCTCCCTCTTCCTCCTCGTCGGAAGAGTTGTCGGAGATGGCCTCCTCCAGCCTGCGCACGGTGGCGTCGAAGTCCTCTGGAGTGTTGGCCTCCTGCGCCCCTCCGGCCCCGGGCAACAGCAGCAGCAACGAGACGACGGCCCAACTCCCATGCATTCCCATGGACGCCTCCGTGGCAGGCCCCAGCAGGGGCGCTCAGCACAGAGGTTCCCTGTTCAGTCCGACAGGTCTGCAAACCGAGTAGGGAAGTTGACTGCAAGAGTCAAAGGCGACCCGGCCCGTTGGGAGTATGGACAGACGTGCCACGCCCCGTCGGGGCGCCAACCGAGGAGCTCAATGCCGAGAGCGAGAACTCCCGCGCCGCTTCTTCTGAATGCCTCGCACACCAGCGATGCGCTCCGCACTGCGGTATGAATTCGCCCAGGCTCCCGCCGTTCGCGGCACCATACGAACAGGCCCGCACTGGGCGAGGTAGCAATGCAGCCGAGGTGGTCTGACAGCCCCCGCTGTCACCTTCATCAGGAACAGGCAGCCATCGACACCTGTCACCGCTGCGGGGCGTTCGTGTGCCTCCAATGCGTTCGAAGTGCCGTGGCTACCGTCTACTGTGGCCCGTGCCTCGAGCTGCGGCCGGCCGTCCCGCAGAAGGTCTCGGCTCATGCCTGGGGAGTCCTTGCCCTCTCCTGCCTCGGACTCGTCCTGTTCCCATGCGCACTCGCGGGAGCCTTCCTGGGATGGAAGCACCTACGCGCAGTCAGGGCCGGACAGGCGCCGGATGTTGAACGCCGCCATGCCTTGGCTGCGGTGTTCCTCGGCACACTGGGGGTTCCGTTTTCATTCGCGCTGGACGTGTTCGTGCGCAGCCGCTGGTAGGCCACATGGCAACGTCATGCGGCCTCCTTCTCGCTCAGGCCGCGAGCACGGAGGAATGCCTCCATTCGAGGCCACTGGGCGCCAAGGTAGTTGAACTCTCCAGGCCGGACTGGCTCCAAGCCCTTCAGCTCCTCGTCCGGGGTGCCGCCCGTCTCCATGGCGAGCGCGTCCCAGGAGAAAGCCCGAATAACTCGAAGCTGATTGCGGATAAGGACGCCGGACTTCTCAATCGCCTCTCGACGGTCGTCGAGCAAACGCACCGTCGCACCGTGACGTTCCTCTCGGCACAGGATGAGCAGTTCCCCTAACGAGAAGCTCGCAGCGCCTGGCCCGCGGCGACGATGGGCTTCTTCCAGCCATTGCCGCGCCTCGACCAGGTCTCCTTGGAGGGCGAGACATGCCGCCAACATGTCGGGGGCACGAACGTAGACGTCGGGCACTTCCTTGGTACGCCACCCACGAGAGAGCGCCAAGAGTACCGCGTGTGCGGCGTCCACATGCCCTTGGAACAACGCACACAACGCAAGGTGGAAGCGCGTCAGTACGCGCTCCGGAGGGCGGAGGGCGTAGCCATCGGCATCTTCGAGCGCGCGTTGGGCAGCTCCGAGGTCGCCAGCATCAAGCAGCGCGGCCCCCCGCTCACAGAGCGCCGCCCACTTCCGGAATCTCCATGACTTGTAGCCAATGAAGGCGATGAAGATGGCGAGAAGCAACGCGGTCTGGACCCACGCCATCGTCCGCTCTTCAGGCTTCCACGCGAGCCAGACTGCGCCCATGGAGCCTGCGACCATGCCAACAACAGCCGACATCCCTGGATGTTTCACACTCAACCCCACGCAAGAAACGACAGTCATTCACACCGTGGTACCCACCGCGTCTCCCAGGAACCGTTTCCCCACAGGAGGGCTGGGGGGGGTGAATGGTCCAGCAGCAACGCACTGGACGTCGTGTACCGGCGCGTGAGGCAGGAGCCGCCAGGCGCGCCTGCGGGCACGCGCCCTTGCTCCTCCTGCTTCTGCCTCGATCCCCACAGCCCGACCCAGCCGCCGCCGTCAGGGCCTGTACCGCTCCACCTCATGGAAGAATTGCGTGAGCGAGTAGTCCAGCAGCGACCGGCAGGACTGCATGTACCGGCGGGCGCGGAGGAAGGGCAGCCAGACGCGCTTGCCCACCCGCACCTGGGACTCTTCCATCTTCGCCCTCAGCACCCACGTCCCGCCCAGACGCCGCACCAGCACGTCCCCCAGGTAGGCCCCCAGCGCAGGGGCCGTGTGACTGTCGATGAGTTCGCGCTTGTACCGCTCCGGGAAGTTGTCCCGCCAGAAGTAGAAGTCCAAGTCCGTGAGGGACTCGGCCGTCTCGTCCATGATGGAGGGCACCTTGGTGTGCAGTGCTGCCACGAGTCCTTCGGACAAGTCTCCGTAGGATTCGAGGACGCGCTTCGGCTTCTCCACATCCGAGGGATGGGCGACTGGGAGCCACTCCTCTGGCACCGGCGGCCGGAATGCGTTGAGTTCGGCAATCTTCCGTTGCCGCTCGCTGATGGCGAATTCGTCCGGCAGCCGCGAGAGGAACGGCGCCACGTCAGGGTGG
The DNA here is from genome assembly GCF_046520365.1 of Corallococcus sp. 4LFB. Classification (NCBI taxonomy): domain Bacteria; kingdom Pseudomonadati; phylum Myxococcota; class Myxococcia; order Myxococcales; family Myxococcaceae; genus Corallococcus; species Corallococcus sp. 4LFB. The sequence continues at coordinate 6,662 of NZ_JBKGHJ010000330.1, read as the reverse complement.
AAGCGCGGCTCGACGGGCACGAGCGCGGCGCTGCGCTCCCGCAGCTTGCGCAGCACCGTGTCGAAGTCGAGGTCTGGCCGCAGGTGAACGTGGGCTCGGGCCTGGGCCACGCGAGCCTCCTCGCTGGCGAACTCGGCGGCAGTGGGCCATAGCACCAGGAGGACGGAGCCGTTGGGAAGCTCCTCCACAAGGTGTGCCGGAGTCGAGAGCATCCGCTCACGGCCTACGCTCTCCACGAGCTTGGGGCCGAAGACATTCAGCCAGAACAGCTCATAAATCTTGTCGAACCCATCCCTTCGCGCATCTCGTTCCTTTCGGCCAAAACAAGGGGATCCGGCCAACTGCTCGTCTGCGATGCTGTGAGCCGATGCGTAAGGAACCGAGTACCGGGCAGCCCAGGCACGAGCCACTGCAACAAGAGTGCGGCAGGCATCCACCCCAGAAAAGAAGTGAAGCGGTTGCAGATCAAGGCGGGAGTGGAAGCTGGACTCATCTTGCGTGAGTATAAAATTAAACACGAGCGACACTGCGGGATTCTCTGGTCGGTACAGCCCTATGATTGAACCATACTCATCGCGCCGTTCCTCCAGCGCGCGCCACACGGCCTCTCGGGAATACTTTCGCTTCCGCCCAGACTTGACGACCGTTGGCATCCAGCCTTCAGCATGCTTTTCAAGAGCATCAACTAGGGGCGTCAATGCGCGCTCGACTCCTTGGGTCGCGTCGAAGCTCCCCTCGAAGGTGAAGCTCAAGCTATCGGCCTTATTCAAATCATGCACTGTCAGTAACTTCATTGATGCTCTACCTCCACGCCCTTGATCTTCCTCTCTGCCGTTCTTGCCGCGTCGGTAAACAACTTCGTTTCTTTTGGCAGAAGCTCCGGTCCTTCATAGATAAGGCGCACCCTCCGAACATCGGCCTGCTGCCGCATGCCTTCCCGCAGAATCCTCAGCGACCCACCGTAGTATTTCATCGCATTGCTCGCATCCGTATTCACCCGAACTTCCACCTCCTGACTCTTCAGGAATCTGAGGTCTCGACTCTTGAAGCTGAACGTCTCCACCCGAGGGGGCTGCCCCGGGGTGGGCCGCCCTTCGATGACGAGCACGTCCGCATAGCGAAAATCCACCTTCGCGACTCCGACGTGTGTCTCGATGTGCGGCTCGTCGAAGTCCTTGAGCCACGTCCGCTCGACCTGCGGCTTTGCCGCATCCTCCTCCAGGAGCGCGACCATCTTCCGCTCGAACGCCATGCCCCGGGCATAGCGATCACGCATCGCTTGGTAGCCCTCCCAAACCAGGGGCCCCTTGACGGGTTCGCCATCTCGAATTTCCTTCAGCCGGTTCTTGCGGTAGGCCACATAGTCCCGCCAGAGCGAGGCCCCCTGTTTGACTCCTGGGGGCGGTTCATTCAGCTTCGGTGCCAGCTTCCGCAGCAACTGCACATCCTTCGGGAGGCGTGCGTCCGCAGCCTCGAGTTCAGCCTGGCGCAGCTTCTCCTTCACGGCCTCAGCAGCGGAAATCTCTGCGTTCTGGGAGAATTGACCCGAGCTGCCGCGTCGCTTCGAGGCGCTCCTCTTTGTCGGCACTTCCCGCAGTGACTTCGGTGCAGCGCCCCGAGCGGGGGTAGCCTCGGGAGCGCGCTCCGGGACGCCCTTCGTCGGCGTTACCTTGGCGGCTTCCGCGCTGCGCACGGCCAGCGCGGCCTGGGCCTTCGCCACGTCACCACGAGCTTCGTAGAGGGCAATGACGAATGCCGGCCCCTCCGTCGCCGCGATGAAGGCGACCTTGCGCTCGCCCCGGAACATGGCGACGACATCACGGACTGCGTCGGGGCCAAATAGCTCCTCCAGCTCCTTCACGACGGCCTTCAGCGCTTCGACTTCCGATGCCGCGAGCTTCCGCAGACTCGCCCGCCCACCGGAGTTGGACTCCACCAGGGCGCGCGCACCCTTGCCCCCGGCATACAGCGCCACCATCAGCGCGGCTGGCGCCAGCTCGCGTGTGGCCTGCTCGTACTTGCCTTGCGCCAGCGAGTACGCCCCGTGCCCCGTCCCAGCCACCAGGTGGTAGAAGCCGACCGGCACACCGAAAGTGAGGTGGTCGAAGGCTCCGGCCGCGACACTTCCTGGCGCGTAGTGCCTCGCCGACAGCGCCTTGCGCACTTCGTCGAGCGCGTCCTGGTACGGAGGGGGAAGCTGGCTGCGCTTCGCCGCCATGAGGTCCGAGTACTGGGCCTCAACACTCGCCGGGCTGCTGGAGAGCATGTCCCGGCCTGCGCGGGCCATCCCGCGCAGCACGTCGCGCGCCTGCTCCCCCCGCTCCGGGAAGCCTTCCAGCGCCAGGCCCCGCCGCTTCATCTCCTCGCGGACGACGGGCATGTTGCCCAGCGTCTCCCCCAGTTGCTTGTCGCGGGCCAGCCGCTGCACCACCTCGCGCAGCTCGTCGTCGAAGGCCGCGTGCAGGACAAAGAGGGCGAGCACCTCGGAGTACGGCACGCCGTACTTCTCCACGGACGTGACGAGGAAAGCCGCCCGCTTGCGGCTGAGGACGGCTGAGGCCGGCGCGTCCATCGGCCCCAGGGCCCCCAGGCGAACGGCGTCCCAGTCCGTGAGGGACTGCACCAGCGCGGGCATGTCCACCCCGCGCTGCATGGCCACGAACTCCGCGGGCGAGGCACACGCCAGGAAGAGTTCCAGCACCTCTCGGCTGGAGTCGAGGTGAGGCCACCCCTCGGGCACGCCCTCGCTACCGCAGACGAAGGCTCTGCCCTCCTCTGCGTTCTCGCCTCCCGCCCCCTCCTCGCCAACAGGGCTGCCGAAGGGCCCGCGCCGATAGCCCATCGGCGCCGGCAGGGACGGCCCCTCCGCGGAGCCTGGCTCCTCCCCCCGGTACACACCCGCCGCCGCACTCCTCGCCGCCTGTGCGGGCACGGAGAGGGGACTGAAGGCCAGGACTGCACCTCGGCCCGCCTGGCCCGGCCTCGCCGGCAACGAGGCGCACCCGGAGGCCAGGAGGGCCACCACCAGCGCGAGGCCAAGCCCGCTGCCCCAAGGCCGCTCAGCGCGCATTGTCCACCCCCAGCCCCACCGAAGCGAAGGCGCCTGGCCGCAGTGTCCCTTCCGCTGTCGGGAAGAGCAGCGTGCCGCCCTGCCCCACCGCGTACAGCTTCCCGCCCAGGAAGCGCCACCGCACATCGCCCGAGGCGAGGTAGCGCACGCCCGGCTGGCCCACGCCCACCGCCACGCCACCCACCCCCACCGAGAGGTTGCGGTGGAAGAGCTGCGTCTCCAGTCGGCCGTCCACGTCCATCCTCCCCCAGGTGAAAACCTCAGCGCCCATCGTCAGACGGAAGTGGCGCTGCCCCAGGACACGCAGGCTCTGCGCGTCCCAGCTCAGAATCAGTTCGCCGTGTACCGAGTACCCGTCCGGAAACGGCGCGTCCGCCTGCGGCACAGCGTCCGGGCCCGCAACCTGGAAGCGTGCCAGCTCGTAGTCCGGGCCGAAGGCGCCCTGACGGAAGCCTCCTCGCTGAAGGCGGCCTTCCAGGCGCGCGCGCACGTCGGCCGTCGAGGACGCGTACTCCGCGCCCAGCCCCGCCACCGCGCCCCACGCGCCGCCCGTTCCGGGACGTCCGCCCCAGCCCGCATTCGCCTGCAGTTCGAAGCCCTTCTCCTTGGTGCGGCGGCTCACGAGAATCGCCGTCCCGTCGACGTGGGCCAGCGTCAGCGGCTCCGCAGTCCCTCCGGCCTTGCCCCAGTCATGCACCGCCGACACCGCCACCGAGTACTTCATGGGGTAGGGCTGGCGGCCGAAGAGGACGTGTTGCACGTCCAGGACGACTTCCGCTCCCATCAGCCGCGCGCCCAGCACGTCCGAAGCGAAGGCCTCCACGTAGAAGGGCCTCAGCATGGCCGTCACCAGCGCCCCCGCTGGGTGGTAGTCGGGGTTGCCCCGGTTGTTGTAGCGGCGCACCAGGTGCCCGGACAGCAGCGTGTAGGACTCCAACGCGCCCACCCAGACGAAGTTGGGCGCGTCGCCTCCCAACGTCAGCGTTTGCACCACCTGGCCCCAATCGGACAGCTCGTCCCAGTCCTCCTTTCGCAGCAGACTGGCGCCCGCCTCTCCACCCCACATGCGCAGCCGCACCGGCGCGCCCACGTCGAGGTGAAGGATGCCCGGCTTGACGAGCTCCAGCCGCGGCACCACCTGGAGGAAGCCTTCGTCCGTGCCGGCTCCCCGTCGAGGAAGCAGCGCCCACGTCGTGGCCTCCAGGCTCAGTCGGTTCGCCCAGCGAGAGCCCGAGCCGGACGAGGCCGGAGGCGCTTCCTCCTCTTCGTCCTCGTCGTCTTCAACGACAGGCTCGAGCAGTTCGTCCGCGCCCGGTTCGAGGAGGACGGTGTCTTCCTCGTCCTTCGCCAGGTCGGCTTCATAGGCAATCTCCTCCGCCCGCCCAGCTACGGGTAACAGCAGCAGCAACACGACAACCCAGCGCATGAACATCGACGTCTCCTGTGAAGGCCCCAGTAGCGGGGCAATGGACAGAGGCTTCCCGTTCAGTCCGGCAGTGCGCCGAGCTGTGGGGTGAGTGCATTGCATTGAGGGAGTCGCTGGCAGGCCGGCCGAGCGAAGCAATAAGCAGACGTGTCACGTCACGACGCCAGGAAGCCCGGCTCCGTCCCAACGGCAGACAGACGTGTCACGCCACGGCATCAGGCAAGACCCGGCTCCGCTCATGATTCCAAACGCGAATTGGGATGACTGAGGAAGGGCTCCTCAGCGCCCGTCAGGCACGCGGCCCGACGGAGCGCAGACGGCCACTCGGCGCACGACGACCGCCAGCACGCGCCTCACATGGCGGCGCGGGAGGTCCTCGGCGTAGCGCGAGAGCCCAACGCCTGTTTTCGAAGTGGAGCTAGGAAGGCGGCTCAGGAGCGTCGCCCTCCGGGCGCTCCTCGCGGCCACCCAGGAAGCGCGCAGTCGCGCGCACACGCTCCAGCACAGTGGGGAACACATCGCCCTCCAGGGCACGCCAGAATGGACTAGACCATTAGGTATAGTCCATTGGACCCTAGATTGGCATTCCGCACAAGCCCCCAAACGCCGGAAACCCATGCGAGGGCTTGATGGCAGCCCTCGCTGGGTTAAGGGAAGGTGACGTTGCCCAGGGTGACGGTGCGGCGCCCATCCGCATCCCAGAGCTTCAGCGTGAAGGGGCCTTGAGGGAACTTGGAGGCTGCCTCGGCCTCTACCACCACGCGTTGGTTCGTTGAATCGGGGGCAAGAGGGCCCGACTGCCACACTCGGAGCACCTTCAGTTCCTCGTTTGCTTTGCCCCTGAGCATCGCACCGACTGCCGTCCACGGTTGGTCGTCCCCCCGTGAATTAAGGTGGACCTCAACAGCCACCCTGCGGGCAGTGCGGTATGCATAGACAAAATTCTTGGCTGCTGCCCCTCCCGGGACCTGGGACACACCCTCGGTCACGTCGCGGAACTCAATGCCGCGGCCGTCAAGGACTGATGTCGCGATGAGTCCCGTCACTCCATCGGGCGCACTTCGCTCTGCGCGCAGGCGCGCATTCTCCTCTTTGTATTGCTCGGCTTCGAGGCGGGCCTGCCGGACTTCCTCCTGGTATGTCTCGATGCCCCTCTTGCGTCGATAGACCTCAATGAGCGCTTCTGACCTCGCTGGGTGTGAGACCAGGACAATCGTCGCACTCGCCGGGGCCGCTCCATCCAGGAAGCGCACCGTCAGCTTGAGCCGCTCTCCTGGAGAGAGCTTCTCCGAGGGAACCAAGCGCAACGTGCTGAGGCCGGCATCCAGGACCGCGAAGCGCTCGCGCCCTTCGAGCGTCACCCCTTCTCGACTCACCTCCGAATCGAAGATGAACACCGTCGAGAGCCCGGGGCTCACCGCCACCTCGGCCACTGGCTGAGTGTCATCCGAGACCAGCTCAATTCGGCGAACGCTCAGCCCCACAGAGGCAACAGGCGACTGCGCCAGAGCCGCCCCCGCTCCAGAGAGAAGGAGGGAAAGCAGCACGGCCGACACGGAATGATGCACTCGACGTTTCTCCCGGACCAAGCCAGCGGCGACACTGCCGGCGACACATGGGCGCCAGCCAAACATCGGCACTTCATTCAAACTCACTTACCGCCTTGACCCAAACAGCCGAGTACACGCGCGCCTTACCAGATTCCCCTCCGCCGCCTTTAATCTCCAGTCCACGGTTGCGAGAGCTGTCCAGCACCTCCAGGCACACGGGGAAGCTCTCTCCGCGAAATCGCGCTCGCGTCAGTCGGACATAGACGCGGTCAGCAATAATGAGCCGCCCAGATAGCGTGGCGTAGTCCGACCCCACAATGATCTGTGCAGTGCCCTCCCTCACCGTTACGACTTTTTGATCCCCCCGGATAAAGCTCGCGCCCTCTTTGTCCCCAATCTCCATGCCGAGCTTCTGCATGCCCTTGGTGGCTCCTGCTGGGCACGGTTCGGGGTCTGGAGCCGGGCGCACCTGGGGGCCTGAGCAGGCCAGCGCGCCGCAGAGGGCCGTCGTCGCCAGGGCACTGCTGACGCTCCTCGTGGCCTTCTTCGCAGGCACCGGGGGGGAGGTCGGGGAGTCACTCTTCGTCGTCGTCACGGTGGCAGTCACCTCGGGAAG
>NZ_JBKGHJ010000032.1:0-31991 GCF_046520365.1 Corallococcus sp. 4LFB | reverse complement strand
TGCGGCCCTCCGGACGGGTGTCCGGCCCACGGACTTCCGAGCGCCCGCTGTCCGCGTCCGCGTCCTCGCGGCGCGCCTCCACCTTCCCACTGGGGCGGTTCGCCCGGGGCGGGCGCAGCGTCGTGGTGGGCTCATTCTCCGTGCGTCCATGGGGCGTCGCCGGCCGCATCACCGAGCGGCGCGGCGCGGGCGACGGCGGAGCGGCACCGGCCTCGTCGTCCGTCACCTGCACTTCACCGGAGCGCGCCTCCTCCGACAGCCGGTCCGCGAACAGCTCCCGCATGAACGCGGCCAGGTCCGCCGTCGTGCCGCACGGCTGCGGCTGCGACGCGAGCCACCCCTCCAGCGCCCACTGCAGCTCCTGCGCGTGCTGGTAGCGCGCGTCCGGCTCCTTCGCGAGCGCCTTGAGCACGATGGCGTCCAGCTCCACCGGCACCCGGGGCGCCACCTGCGACGGCACCGGCACGTGGCACTCCGCCACCGCCGACAGCGTCAGCATGTCGCTGGGGCGCTTGAACAGCCGCCCCCCCGTCAGGAGCTCATGCAGCACGACGCCCAGCGCGAACACGTCCGAGCGCCGGTCCACGCGCTGCCCCGCGGCCTGCTCCGGAGACATGTACGAATACTTGCCCTTGAGCACCCCGGAGCGCGTCACGGTGGCCTGATCCGCCGCCTTCGCGATGCCGAAGTCCACCACCTTCACGCCGCCGTCGAACGTCACCAGGATGTTCTGCGGCGACACGTCCCGGTGCACGATGTCCAGCGGGCGCCCCGTCGCGTCCGTCTTCTTGTGCGCGTAGTCCAGCCCCGCGCACGCCTCCAGGAGGATGCGGCAGACCAGCGGCACCGGCAGCGGCCGCCCCGCCGTCTCCGAGCGCTTCCAGAGCCGGCGCGCGTCCACGCCATGGATGTACTCCATGGCGATGAAGAACGTGTCCCCCTCCGCCCCCAGGTCGTAGATCTGCACCACGTTGGGGTGCGCCAGCCGGGCCGCGATCCGCGCCTCGTCCAGGAACATCCGGACGAACTCGTCGTTCTCCGACAGGTGCGGGAGGATCCGCTTGAGCACCAGCAGCTTGTCCGGAGCATCCGAACCCGGCCGGCGCGCGAGGTAGATCTGCGCCATGCCGCCCGTGGCGAGGCGCTTCAGGAGCTGGTAGCTGCCGTAGGTTTCGATGGACACGGCCGGACGCGTGGAGGCGGGCCCCAAGCGTAAGCGGCCGGGCCAGGGGAATCAAACATCGAATCCCCTTGAGGTTTTTCCCGGTTCCACCGTCCGTGCGCCCCCTAGCGGCGGACGGCCCGGACCTCGCGCGTCTCCCGCATCAGCGCTTCCAGCTCGTCCAGGTGCCGCTTGAGCACCGGCATCAGCACCGGCGCCACGTCCACCCGGTCGAACAGGTCCAGCACCCGGTCCACCTTGCGCTCGATCTCCTGCGCCCTCACGGTGCTGATGCGCTTGAGCAGCAGGTCCGCGCCCGCCTCCATCAGCACCCGCGCCACCGCGTTGCGGTCCGCCAGCGGCTCCTGCTTGCGCTGCCCCTCTCCACGGATGACCCGCAGTCCCGGCGCACCGGCGCGCGGAGAGGACTTCATGGGCTCATCAGGGGTCCAGGTGCTCACAGCGCCTCCAGGGCAACAGCGTGCAGACGCTCCGCAGGGTACACACCGAGGGAGCGCCTCCAATTTTCTGGTCATCCGCACAGGCAGATGCAGTGCTGTAGCACCGGGGTCTGACACCCCCGTTCGGGGCCGGATGGCCGGCCCGTCACGGGGTCCACACCCACAGCTTCACCACCGTTCAGTCGTTGGCGCAGGCGCGGCGGTAGGTGATGGCCACCTTGGAGCCCGGCGACGGCACCGCGGTGAACACCACGCTGTTGGACGCCGCGTCGTAGCTCCACCCGCTGGTGGTCGTGGTGCCGTTGACGGTCACCACCACGGTGCCCGCGTCGGGCTCCTCGCTCAGCGGGAAGCGGTCCTGCGCGCTGAACGCCTTGCTGGCCACCTGCCGGAGCAGCGGCGCGTAGTCCCCCGCGCAGACGTTGAGGACCTCGCCGCCCGTCTGGGCCGCCGCGTCCGCGTACCGGGTGCCGGTGCCGCCCGCGGTGGCGCAGGACGTCTTCGTGGGCGCGATGGCGAAGAACGTGGCCCGCTGCGGCTGGTTCTCCCCCTTGCGCTGCTGCGCCCACTGCACGTACGTGGAGACCGCGTCCGGCGAGTGGTCGTCCTCGTCGCCCACGAACACCACCACCAGCGCCGCGGAGTCGCGCAGGAAGCCCGCGTTGCCGTCGTTGGCCAGCGCCGTGCGCGGATCATCCGCGTTGCTCACCAGCGGCGAGGTGAGCGCGCGGCGCATCGCCTCGAAGCCCTGCTCCACCTGGGCGCACTGGCCCACCTGCACGTTCTCTTGGAGCACCTGCGTCACGTCGGGCGTGCCCAGGGTGAGGATGCGCTGGCGGCTGTTGTCCGCCGGGAAGAAGCGGCCGGCCTCGCCGCCCAGCGCGCCGCCCGGGCACGCGCCGGACACCGCGGAGATGCCCGTCGTCGTCACCGCCATGTTCACGTCCACCGCCTTGTTGCGCGCGGCGTCCACGAAGGCGGGAATGGCGGACACGAGCTTCGGGTGCTCCTCCACCATGGAGGCCGTGTTGTCCACGACGAACAGCACGTCCACCTTGCTCACGTCCTGCTGCACGAAGGTGTCCGTCTTGTCCGTCTTCTTCGACGACTCACCGATGAGCGGCACCATCAGCGGGATGGGCAGGTCGCTGGAGTCCACGTAGAGCGGAGACAGGTTCATGCCCGTCACCTGCGCCAGGTAGTCCACGCCCACCGTGAAGGACTCGCCCGGCGCAAGCTGGAACGCGGGCGGCGCCGGGTGGTCCAGCAGCTCGAACTCCGTGTCCGTCGTGCCCGGCCCGATGAAGACGTTGGACACCGTGACGGGCGTGGTGCACGCGTTGAGGTAGTTCACCTCGCGCGGCGCCGGGCGGCAGTCCTTGCGGCCCAGGCCGAAGTCCAGGTACCAGGGCGACGCCACCAGGCACGTCTCCTGCGAGTTCGCCAGGAGCGGCACCTGCAGCACCGGCATCGCCGGGTTGTACTGCTCCACCTGGAGCTCGCCCGTGAAGTTGCCGCCGGTGAAGGGCGCCTGGAAGGCCACCTGGAAGCTGAACCAGTCCCCCGGGTAGACGATGCCGCCGAAGAGCTCCCCGCCGGGCATCTTGAACACGCCGCCGCCGTCGTTGGCGATGCGGATGTTCTTCACGGGGCACAGGTCCGTGCCCTTGTTCTCCAGCTTCACGCCCAGCACCGCGCCGCGGCCCGGGGGAATCGTGCCGAAGTCCACCAGCAGCGGGGTGACCGTCAAATCACACGGCGCGTGCGCCTTCGCGCGGCCGAAGAAGTCCAGCTGCACGGTGGCCGCGGAGAACGCGCTCGTGGTCATCACCAGCGCGCCGGACGCGCTGCCCTCGCGCGTGGGCTCGTAGAAGACCTCCAGGTTCAGCTCGCCGTTGGCCGGCAGGGTGAACGGCAGCGCGAGGGGCTTGTGGTTGAACTGGAGCTGGGCGCCGCCCGCGTCCGGCGTCCAGTCCAGCGAGTGGATGGTGAGCGGCCCGGCGTTGTCCGTGCCGCAGTTCTTCACGTTCACCACCACGCGCACCTTGGAGCCCAGCGGCTGCTCGCCGAAGTCATACGTCAGCGGCGACACGCACAGCTCCGACGCGCCGCCGAAGCCGCGCAGCGGCACGGGCAGCGTGGGGTGGCGCTTGCTCACCACGGCGTAGACGGCGCGGTCCGTCGCCGGGCCCATGTGGCCGGGGCTGTAGCGGATTTCGAAGGCGCGCACCTCGCCGGGCTGGAGCACCAGCGGCAGGCCCGTGTTGGCCTGGCTGAAGGACGCGTCCGTGCCGTCCAGCATGAGCGACGTCACCGTCACCGGCTCCGTGCTGATGTTGCGCAGGCTGGAGGCCTTGACGGCGTCGCGGTCCACCGGCACCGCGCCGAAGTCCACCACCTCCGGCTCCGCCACCACCGCGCGCTCCAGCGCCTCCGCCGTCAGCTGCACCGGCACGTCCGCGCACCCGTTGCAGGGCGAGATGGCCAGGGCCACCTGCTTCTTGCCCACGCGCACCGGGTTGAAGGTGACGGGCAGCTCCACGCGCTCGCCCGGGTTCACCGTCAGGGGCGCCGCGACGAACTCATCCTTGTCCGCGCCCACCAGCTTGGGCGTCACCATCACCGGCAGCTCGGTGGGGTTGTCCAGCGTCACGCCCAGCGTCTTGGTGGAGTCCGCTTCGATGCGGCCGAAGTCCAGCGCGCGCGGCGTCACCCGGGCCCACGCGTCCACGCCGGCGCCGTTGAGCGGAATGCGCATCAGCGGTTCGATGCGCGTGTCCGAGCGCACCACCAGCACCGCGGGCAGCCCGCCCTGCGCCAGCGGCGCGAAGCGCACCTTCAGCGTGCACTCGCTGCCCGGCACCAGGCTGTGCGGCCCCTCGTGGGTGAACTCCGCCTGGTAGGCGCCCTCCGGCCCCTCCACCCAGGCCTCGTCCACCGTGATGCGCGCGCGGCCCACGTTGCGCAGCGTCACCGTGGATTCACGAGCGTCGAAGACCGCCACCCGCGCGAAGTCGATGCCGCCCGGCGTCGCCGTCAGCCGGCCGTCCGCGAGCGACGAACGCTCCCGGTCCGCGCACCCCGACAGCAGCCCCACCACCATCAACCCCAGCAGGCCCCAGCGTCCCGTCATGGCCCCCACCCTTCCCTCCCGCCTCGCCCAAAAGCCTTGAAGCCGCGCCAGGCGGCCACACCTCCCGGGTGTGGCCCTCGCGGATCAGGTGGCGAAGCTAGGCACCCACCCCGGGACTGCCAACCGCCTCACCGTGGGAAAAACAGTGGAACTGCCCCCCAGAACGTCCACTGGATGGCAGCACCCCCGCCCACGGCGGCGGGAGACTTCAGAATTTCGGAATCCGCAACGTCTTGCTGATCATCGCGCTGCCGCTGAGCACGTAGAGCAGCGCCAGCGGGTGCAGCTGGAGCGGCCCCAGGTTCCACACCCCGCCCCACAGCGCGTCACCGATGCGGCCCTGCCACAGGGCCACCGCCAGCACCATCACCAGCAGGAGGCTGGTGGGGATGGGGGTGCCCTCGAAGTACTTCACCTTGCCGGTGCCGTCGGACAGCTGCTCGGAGGTGACGTTGAAGCGCGCCAGGCGGCTGATGCCGCACGCGACGAAGTAGAGCAGCGCCGCCACGTCCAGGTTGCCGCGCAGGCCCACCGCGAACGCCAGCGCCGCGGGCGCCATGCCGAAGGAGATGACGTCCGCCAGCGAGTCCAGGTCCGCGCCCAGCGCGACTTGCGGAAGCGCCACCGCGCGATGCGGCCGTCCGCCACGTCCATCGCCAGCGCCACCGGCATCAGGCAGAACGCCACCCACAGCCAGCGTGGGTTGGCCGTCGCCAGCGCCTGCATGGCCGCCAGGATGGCCCCCGCGCCGGCGAAGCCGTTGCCGAGCGTGACGAAGTCCGCCAGCACGAAGGTGCGAATCATGGAGAAGTGGCGGCGCTGGCGGCGGGCCGCGGGCGGCGACGAGGGCTCGGGCGTCATGGCTCCCGTGTAACACACACCGTCTTTCCCGCTTTCCCAAACCCACGACGCAATGCATCCGCCTGTTCCAGCTCCGGGGAAAAGTCAAATCCCAGAAACATTGACCGGCGAATCGCCACCTTCCTAGTCTCCGGGCCGCCATGCCCGAGCACATCCCCGATAATCTTCCTCCTCGCGGAGGGTTCCGTGCTGTCCGGACCCGCCGTCTTTCCTTCTCCCTCCTCGCCTCCCTGGCGTTCGTCGCCGCCGCCGGATGTGACGACAAGGAGGATCCGAAGCCCACGGATCCGCCTCCCGCCGCCCCCAAGTACACGGCGAAGATCAAGCGCACCTCCTTCGGCATCCCGCACATCACCGCGGACAACTACGGCAGCCTGGGCTTCGGCCAGGGCTATGCCTTCGCGCAGGACCACGTCTGCACGCTGGCGGACCAGGTCCTGAAGGTGCGCAGCGAGCGCGCCCGCTTCCTGGGCCAGGGCGCGGGCAACAGGAACGTGGGCTCCGACCTGGCGTACCTGGCCATGGACGTGATGGGGCGCGCGCAGACGGCCTTCCCCACGCTGTCGCAGGAAGTGCAGGACATGCTCACCGGCTACGCGGCCGGCTACAACAAGTACCTGGAGGACACGGCCCCGGAGGCCCTTCCCGCCGGGTGCGCCAACGCGCCCTGGGTGCGCCCCATCACCCCGGTGGACCTGCTGGCGTACAACACGGACCTGACGCTCATCGCGGGCATCAACGCGCTGGCGCTCACCCTCCCCGTGGCCACGCCGCCCACCGTGAGCGCGCAGGCCGTGGACCCGAAGCAGGCCGCGCTGCGTCCCCAGATGCCTTCGCTGGAGGAGCTCCAGAAGCTGAAGACGGCGGACTTCGGCAGCAACGGCTGGGCCATTGGCGCGGAGCGCACCGACAACGGCAAGGGCATGGTGATGGCCAACCCGCACTTCCCCTGGGAAGGCGAGCTGCGCCTGTGGGAGAGCCAGCTGACGGTGCCGGGCCAGATGAACGTCTACGGCGTGGGCCTCATGGGCGTGCCGGCGGTGCTCATCGGCTTCAATGAGAACCTGGGCTGGACGCACACGTTCTCCGCCGGCCAGCGCGCGACCATCTACCAGCTGCAGTTGGTGGACGGAAAGCCGACGACCTACAAGTACGGCAACGAAGAGCGCCAGATGACCTCCAAGACCTTCACCATCCTGGTGAAGCTGCCGGAGGGGTCGCTGACGAACTACACGCAGACGATGTACTTCAGCCACTACGGCCCGATGATGGCCATCCCGGACTCGTCCCTGCCGCCGGGCGTCCCCGCGGGCACGCTGGGCTGGAACAGCAAGACGGCGCTCACGCTGCGTGACGCGAACATCGACAACACCAAGTTCCTGGACCAGTTCCACGGCATGAACAAGGCCAAGTCGCTGGCCGAGTTCAAGGACGTCTACGCCACCCAGCAGGGCCTGCCCTGGGTGAACACGATGTACGCCGACAAGGAGGGCAACGCCTGGTACACGGACGCCACGCCCACGCCCAACCTCACCCCGGACGCGTACAAGAAGTGGCTCACCGACGCGAACACGCCCGGCCTCACCGTCTCCTACCTCATCTACCAGGCCCTGGGCTTCGTGGCGCTCAACGGCAGCGACCCGGCCAATGAGTGGCAGGTGGTGCCGGGCTCGCGCAGCCCCGGCCTGGTGCCCTTCGCGGAGGTGCCGAAGCTGGACCGCAAGGACTTCGTCTTCAACGCGAACGACAGCTACTGGCTGGCCAACCCCGCCGCGCCCATCACCGGGAAGTCCCCGCTGCACGGCCTGGAGGGCGTGCCCCAGTCGCCGCGCACGCGCATGAACGCCAAGGTCCTCACGGAGGTCTCCGAGACGGGCGCCTCCGGCGCGGACGGCAAGTTCACCTTCGAGGAGCTGAAGGCGGCCGTGTTCAGCAACCGCAGCAGCCTGGAAGAGCTGCTGCGCGCGGGGCTGGTGGAGCGCTGCACGGGCCAGACGACGGTGACCTACAACAACACCGCCGTGGACATCAGCCAGGCGTGCGCCGTGCTGGCCGCCTGGAACGGCCGCTACGACGTGGACCAGAAGGGCCCGTTCGTCTTCCGCGAGTTCCTGGGCGCCTACCCCGGCTCGCAGCTGCTCAACGCGGGCGCGCTGTTCTCCGTCCCGTTCGACCCGGCCAACCCCATCGCCACGCCCAACACCCTGACCCCGGCCCCGGCCACCGGTGACGACCCGGTGCTCACGAAGCTGGCGCAGGCCGTCTTCACCATCAACCGCTCCGGCAACATGGTGGACGAGCCGCTGGGCCAGGTGCAGTTCACCACCCGCACCGGCACCCCCATCCCCCTGCAGGGCGGCATGAGCCGCGAGGGCATCACCAACGTCCTGTCCTACGGCGTCGCCAAGACGACGCTGTTCGACTTCTCCCAGCCCCACTCCGCCGCCTTCAACAGCACCACCCTGCTGGCGAAGGAGGGCTACCCCATCAACAACGGCAGCAGCTTCGTGATGGCGCTCCAGTTCACCGACGCGGGCCCCAACGCCAACGCCGTGCTGACCTACAGCCAGTCCGGCGACCCGAAGTCCCCGCACTACGCGGACCAGACCCTGCTGTTCTCCCAGAAGCAGTGGCGCCCCATCCTCTTCACGGACGCCCAGGTCGCCGGCGACGCGAACCTGGTGGAGACCACCGTCTCCGGCGGGTAGTCCCCACCGTCTGACCGCCTGAAGCCTCATGAAGGCCCCGGGAGCCGCCGTGCTCCCGGGGCCTTCTTGTTTTCAGGGGGAGTCGTCGTTGAAAGATGTCATCGGCGGTGGAATGGCCAGACAGGGGGCAGCGGCCCTGGCGTCTGGGTTCAGCATCCGCCAGCGGACATCCCAGGGGACCTTGGAGGCGAACACACAGTCCGTGACGCCGTCAGGGGAGACAGGATGTGTCGTCTCAAGAATGTCAGCCTTCAGGGCTAGTTTCTTGACCGCGGCTGAAGCGCAGGATGTCCCCCAGGACCAGGGAGAACGCCCGGACGCGTACCGACCGGGACGGCCGCTGGGTCCGACACGAAGGAGTCGCGAACGCCATGGCACTTCCGGTCTACAAGACAGACGTCATCGACAAGGTGTTCTTCCTGCGCTGGGACGCTCCACCGACGCCGGAAGAGATTCAAGCGGTGTTCCAGAAGATGCAGGCCGCCTACCAGCAGCACCAGCAGCCGCTGGTGCTCGTCACCATCGCGGGAGCGAAGTCCGCGGTGCCCAACAGCGAGCAGCGCCGGCACCTGTCCAACATGCTGTCGGACGCGCGGGCGCTGTTCTCGGAGATCCACGTCATCATCGAAGGCAACGAGCTGCAGCACAACCTCCAGCGCGTCATCGTGTCGGGGATGCTCATCGTCACGCGCACGTATGACGACCAGTTCATCCGCGTGCACAAGAACGCGGACGGGGCGGCGGGCTTCATCGCCCGGCGGCTGGGCGTGGATGGCTCGCAGGTGGTGAACGAAGCGCGGTCGCGCGGCGTGGTGATGTAGTCCCCGGGGGGATTCGGGGGCCCTGTTCAAAGGGCCCCCGGCCCCGGAAAGAGCGCGCGGGCTTCTCTCAGCCCCGGGCGCCCTGCCCCGCCGGCCGGCCCGGACGGGCGGCGCTGACGGAGCCGCGCACGTAGCGGTGGTCGAAGAGGTCCACGTAGAGGTACTCGGGCCAGGACACCATCGAGCGGGCCCCCAGCATCACGCCCCGCATGATTTCACTCACCATCAGCCCCGCGGCGGTGGTGGCGCCAATCACGCACGTGGGGGCATGGCCCTTTCCCTGGTAGCAGGCGTCCATGTACTCCTGGAGCATGTAGCTGCCCAGGTGCGGGATGATCTTCGGCAGGTCGATGCGGCCGTCCGGGAGGATGAAGAGCTCCTCGTAGAGCGGCGCGTCCGGCTGGAAGACGTGGAGCGCGGCCCCGAAGCCCAGCATCAGCCCGGTCATGATGGGGATGCCCAGCTGCCGGCACGTCTGGTGGAGCGACTCCTTGGCGCGCGCGCCCGCGATGTCGATGACCTCCACCACGTAGTCCACCGGCGGCAGGCCGCCCAGGCCCTTGAGCACGTCCGCCACGTTGGCGTCGGTGATGCCCTCCTTCACCTTGTGCACGCGCAGGTCCGGGTGGATGTCCCGGCACATGCGCTCCACCACGTCCACCTTGTGCTGGCCCAGGGTGCTTTCGAAGCAGCCAATCTGCCGGTTGATGTTGTGGCGCTCGTAGACGTCGAAGTCCGCGAGGCTCAGGCAGCCGAAGCCCAGCCGCGCCAGGTCCACCGCGCACTGGCCGCCGGCGCCGCCCACGCCGGCGACGAGCACGTGGGTGCTGGCGAGCTTGTCCATGGTCTGCGGGTGGAGGACACCCAGGTTGCGCTGGAAACGGGGGTTCACGTTCGTCATTGGAGGGGCTCCCTACTTGCGCATGCAGACGTAGAAGTTCTCGCCGTAGTAGTCGTCGCCGTCGGCCACCAGCGCCTGGCTGAAGCCCACCTTCTCCAGCAGGCGCACCGCCTGGTCCGTGTCCAGGAAGGTGACCATCTCGTTGGGGTCCGTGGTCAGCTTCTGGGCACAGGTGCGGTGGTGGTTCACCGCGCGCTGGAGCGCCTCCGTCCACCGCCCCTGGGCCTCCCATTCCCGGATGGAGTTCTTCAGCACCTTCTCCAGGTCGGGCCGGGGGCGCTTGTTGCTCGTCATGCACAGCACGCCGCCGGGCTTCAGGTACGTCCAGGCCTCGCGCAGCACGGCCTCCGGGTCCCTCACGTAGAAGAGGACGTTGTTCATCACCATCGCGTCCGCGCCCTGCTCCACCTCCGCCGGGAACCGCGTCACGTCCCCCGGCAGGAGCGTCCAGCGGGCGCGCACCGCCTCCGGCTCCTTCGCGCGGCGGCGCACCGCCAGGGCGAGCATGGCCTCGTTGTTGTCGAAGCCGACGACGCGCTGCCCCCGGCGCACCAGCGGCTCGCTCACCAGCCCCGTGCCGCACCCCGCGTCGATGACGTAGGCGCGCTCCCGGGTGTCCCGGAGGATCTTCTCGCGCTGCCGCTGGTAGCAGGGCAGCTCGGGGATCATCTGATCGTAGCTGTGCGCGAAGTCGTTCCAGATGTTGTCGACAAAGACGGTCTCGGGCATGGGTCCCCCCCCTCGCGGGGAGTCAGGGTGAGACCTGGTGTTGTCCCCCGTCCTCCCCCCCTCGGGCGATTGCCCCGCCGTCTTCCCCTATCATCCAGGACTTGCCTGTTTCAGATGTATGTGTTGGATTGAGTGAACAAATACACCCTGGCGGGCCGGAGGGGGTGTCCGTTCAGTCGGGAAGGGCTCGCACCATCCGTGGTGCGCATGTCTCAGCATTGAAGGACCCGGCGTCCTGCGTTTCTTCACTCGAAGGATGCCGGGAGCGGCGTCGGGTGGCCTTCACGGGTGAAGCCTGCCCTGCGGGGCAGGTTCAATAAAATCAATGACTTGGGTGCTGGCGCGGAAGGTGCTCCTGGGGAGGCCTGTATCGGGGCGCCGGATGTCAGTCCCAGGCGCTTGTCTGTGTGGGGGACCCTCATGCGAGTCGAGGTCGGTATGCGTAGGACGTGGAGCCTGTGGGTGATGCTGGCGCTGTTCGTGGTGCTGCGCGCGAATCCGGGGGACGCGCGGGAAGTGACGATTCAGGCGGAGCCGTGGACGCGCTCGCTGGTGGCGGCGGGGATGACGGCGTCCAGCGTGACGCGCGAGGCGGTGGGCGGCGGGCTGGCCCACTACACCTGGAAGGTGCGGGTGGGGACGGGGAAGTACGACACCATCACGGTGCACCGGGTGGTGCGCGAGGTCCGCGCGTGGCATCCGGCGCGGAGCCGCCGGGCGGTGTTCATGGTGCACGGGGACCTGTGGGGCTTCGCGCCCGCGTTCCTCACCAACACGTGCGTGTCCACCATGCCGGAGAACCGCTCGCTGGCGGCGTTCCTGGCCAGCCAGGACGTGGACGTGTGGGGGCTGGACCTGCGGTGGGTGGGCGTGCCGGAGGCGGAGACGGACTTCCAGTTCATGGAGGCCTGGAGCCTCCAGACGCACGTGAGGGACCTGGGCACGGGGCTGGCGCTGGCGGACGGCGTGCGGCGGCTGTCCGGCAACGGCGGCCATGACCGGATGTTCCTGCTGGGCTGGAGCCGGGGCGCCACCATCGGGTACGCGTACCTGGACGCGGAGTCGCAGCGTCCGCGCGCCCTGCGCCGGGTGGACGGCTTCGTGCCCATGGACATGGTGCTGCGCTTCGCGCCGGAGGCGGCGGAGCAGCGCCAGTGGGCCTGCGACCGCTACGCGGTGCTCCAGGCCGCCCGCGACGAGGGCGCGCGGAGGGTGGCCTGCTGGGGCCCGCGCCGGGGATTCCGGTGCGCATCATCGGGCAGCTGGCGGACCAGAACCCCAACGGCGTCTCGCAGATGGAGCTGGGGTTCGTGGAGCAGCCCAGGCCCACCAACCGGCAGGCCGCCGTCATCGCCGCGGGGCCACCGGGACGCTGCTCAAGCCGCTCAAGCCGCTGACGCCGGGCTACCACCTGGCGGGCAGCGTCCCGGACGCCTCGGGCCTGCCCGTCAAGACGGCCTTCACGCCGGAGCCCACCCTGTTCGACTACCTCCAGCTGGCGGTGCCCTACCAGAGCCTCAACGAGGTGGTGGAGACGGAGGCGCAGCTGTGCGGCCTGGACGTGCCCTTCGACGACCACCTGCAGGACGTGAAGGTGCCGGTGCTGTACGTGGGCGCGGCGGGCGGCGTGGGGCGCTACGGGGAGTACTCCACGCGCCTGCTGGGCAGCACGGACGTCACCCGCATCATCGTGCGCAGCCGGCCGGAGTCGGAGCGCGCGCTGGACTTCGGCCACGCGGACCTGTTCCTCGCCCGGGACGCGCGCGTGCGCGTGTGGCAGCCCATCCTCCAGTGGATGCAGGCGCACTGAAGCAGGCGCGGCGGACGGCGGGGGCTACTCCGCCTTCCACAGCCCGTGGCGCCGGGCCCTGCGGCCCAGCGTCACGGGGTCCATGCCCAGGGCCACCGCCGCGCGGCGCAGGACGCCGCCGTGGCGCTCCAGGGCCTCGCGGATGAGCTCGCGCTCCACCTGGTGGAGCCGGGCCCGGAGCGAGCCGTCCCCCGTGGGGTCCGCGCGGGGCACGGTGTTGCTGAGAAGCGCGGGCGGCAGCAGGCGCCGGGTGAGCATCTCCCCGGGCCGGGACAGGAGCACCGCCCGCTCCACCACGTTGCGCAGCTCTCGCACGTTGCCCGGCCAGCCGTAGGCCGTGCAGCACCTCGTCCGCGTCCGGGGCCACGCCCGTGGCGGAGCGCTTGAGGGTGCGGTTGAACTGCTCCACGAACGCGCGCGCCAGCTCCGGGATGTCCTCCGGGCGCTCGCGCAGGGGCGGGATGTCGATGGTGAAGCTGTTGAGCCGGTAGAAGAGGTCCGCGCGGAAGCGGCCGGCGCGCACCTCCTCGCCCAGGTCCCGGTTGCTCGCGGCCACCACGCGCACGTCCACGTGGCGCACCTGGGTGCCGCCCACCGGGCGGATGTCGCCCGTCTCCAGCACGCGCAGCAGCTTCGCCTGGAGGTTGGGCGTGGTGTTTTCAATCTCGTCCAGGAAGATGGTGCCGCCGTTGGCCAGCACGAAGAGGCCCGGGTGGTCCGACACCGCGCCGGTGAAGGCGCCCTTCACGTGGCCGAACAGCTCGCTCTCCAGCAGCGTCTCCGTGAGCGCGCCGCAGTCCTGCACGACGAGCGGCAGGTCCCCCCGGCCGGAGAGCCGGTGGAGGATGCGCGCCAGCACCTCCTTGCCGGTGCCCGTCTCGCCCTGCAGCAGCACCGCCACCCGGTGCGGGGCCACCAGGCGCACCATCTCCATCACCCGCTGCATGGGAGGGCTGCGGAAGCCCACGTCCTCCCCGTGGCGGCCCGGGCCGCCCACCGGGGCCTGGGCCAGCGCGCGCTCGCGCAGGAGGTTGCGCTCCAACTCCAGCGCCATGCGCCACTGCTCCGTGCGGAAGCCGTGCTCGCGCCCCGCCTGGAGCACCGCCTCGCGCATGGCGTCCGGGTCCGGCCACGCCCCCAGGGCCCGGTAGATGCGGCCGGTGTTGAAGAGGGCCACCAGCCGCTCCGGGGCCGCCGGGGCGCAGTAGACGATGCGCGAGGCCAGGTCGCTGGGCGGCCCGCCCCCGTGGGGTCCACCTCCGCGCGCAGCTCCGCCAGCGACTCCACCAGCGCGAGCGCCCGCGCCTCGTCCTGGCCGCACACCAGGAGCGCCGCCATGTCACCGCGCGTGAGCAGCGCGTGCACGTCCTCCGCGGTGGCGGCGAAGTGCGGCGTGGCCACGTCGTCCAGGGCCTGGCGCACCGCGCGGGATTCATCCTCCGACGCGAAGGCGGCCACCACCTGCAGGTGGGACGTGGCCAGGTAGCGCGCCAGCTTCACGCCGTCCGCCGCGTCGAAGGCGCCGAAGCTGATGCCCAGCGCCGCGACGGTGCCCCCGCCGCCCGCGGTGTCGTGGCGCCAGCGCACCACGCCGTGCACCCGCACGTGGGCGCCCGTGTCCGGCAGCGAGAAGGCCATCTCCACCGGCTCGTTCTCGTGCGGGCCCTCCGACGGCCGGCGCGGCGTGGCGATGAGCCCGATGCCCGTCTCGCTGATGTTCACGGACCAGCAGCCATGCAGCGCCGGCTGGGTCACCACCTTCACATACAGCGGCTTGCGCTCGCTCCGGGCCACCTGCTCGGAGGAGGGGCGCGTCATGGGGTGCGTCACTCGACCGGCCTCATGGCCGCGGCGCGGCGGGCTTCCTGGAAGTCCACGGACATTTCAGGACGGGTTCTGCCTGATTCTTCCGTCATCGCAAGTCGGCGGCAAAGGGGTGTCCACCGCCCACGTCGCAACCGGACAGGGGTCCGAAATGCCCTGCCCGCACGGGGTCGCGCGCGTTCCCACACCGCACCACAACCCGCGGCGTCACCGGACCGGCGCTCCGGCGGTGCGCCTCCCACGCGACGGGCTGTATCGCCCCTGCCGGTGGGTTGAAGGATTCCAACCGGGCCGTCTGAAATTGATGTCTGTCTTTTGGAGACGAACCTGCCCGGCATGCAAGCGGGCTCACCGTCGCTTGTGTTCGAAATAAAACTTCGCTATTCCGATTGTCACCTTGGAGCACGGCAGCCTTTCCCGCGCTGCCGGATGGAGTAACGCCAACACACGTCACGCTGTCTTTCTCCTCCCGTTGACACGGCCCTGTCGCACAGGTCCGGGAGCACGAGAGGGGACTGCCCCGCCGTAAAGCCAGACATTCCCCGGCCATGCCCCGCCTCCTGTCTCTGGAGCATGGCTTTTCACTGCCTGTCCTTTCCCCCTGGGCCACCCCTTGAAGAAAACCCTCCTCCTGGTTGAAACGTTGTTCGTCCTGGGCGCCGCCGGCTGTGGCGCTCCGGACGGCTCCCTTCCGGACGCGGACCGCCCGCCGGCGCTCGAGTCGTCCGGCGAGGACCTCACCACCACCAGCTGCACGCAGCTGACCCCCAGCAGCGTGAAGGCCAGCGGCGACGACGGCGCCGGCAGCGTCGCGACGAACACGCTGGATGACCAGCTCACCACGCGCTGGAGCAGCCTGGGCAAGGGCCAGTGGATCGACTACGACCTGGGCTCCACCAAGGGCGTGGGCGCGATGGCGGTGGCCTGGCACCAGGGCGACCTGCGGGTGAACACGTTCACCATCTCCGTGTCGCCGGACGGCTACACCTACACGCAGGTGTACAGCGGCAAGAGCAAGGGCACGACGACCGCGGCGGAGACGTACACCTTCACGCCGGTGAGCGCGCGCCGGGTGCGCGTCACCGTGCAGGGCAACACCCTCAACGACTGGGCCAGCATCGCGGAGGCGCGCCCGTGCGCCGGCACGGCGACGACCCCGACCCCCGGCGGCATCGTGTGGCGGGGCGACTTCGAGTCCGGCGACCGCAGCCAGTGGGACGGCACGCAGATGATGTCCGCGGACCGGCTGCAGGTCGTCTCGTCGCCGCTGCGCGAGGGCGGCTTCGCGCTCAAGGCCACGGTGAAGCAGGGCGATGACCCCATCAACTCCAGCGGCAACCGCAACGAGCTCTTCAAGCAGACGAAGGAGCCGGCGGGCTCCGAGTACTGGTACCGCTGGAGCACGCGCTTCGCGTCGGACTTCCCCAGCGTGAACACGTGGCAGCTGTTCACCCAGTGGCACCACGACGGCTGCTGCGGCTCACCGCCGGTGGAGTTCTACGTCTACGGCGAGGAGATGCGGCTCAACATCGGCGGGTCCCCGGGCGTCATCGTCTGGAGGACGCCGCTGGTGCGCAACGCGTGGCATGACTTCATCTTCCACGTGAAGTGGTCTCCCAACGCCACCGTGGGCTTCGTGGAGCTGTACTACGACGGCAACCTGGTGCTGCCCAAGCGCTACATCGCGACGCAGTACTCCGGGATGCTCAACTACCTGAAGATCGGCCTGTACCGGAACGACACCATCGCGCCGGTGGGCGTCGTCTACCACGACGGCTGGGTGATGGGCCGCACGAAGGCGGACGTGCTGGACGCCAACTACCAGCTGAAGTGAGACACCGGCCGCGTGCCCCGGTAGTCGCCGGGGCACGCCCCGGGATAGGCTTTCACCGTCCATCCCGAGGAGCCGTCTCATGCGCCTGTGCGCCGCGCTGACCGCCGTCACCCTGCTGGCGTCCTGCACCACGACCTACGCCATTCCCAAGCCGCAGCTCGCGCGGCTGGATGGCTTCAAGGACGACAACGCGGCGCTGCTGCGGGAGCTGGGCGACGTGATGCTCAACCGCCCCAACGACCGCCAGCGCACGGTGCTGGACGTGGAGGGCAAGGCGCACCACTTCACCTCGGACACGCCGCTGGCGCTGGCGCGGGTCTCCGCGCAGGCGGACGCGGAGTTCCAGCGCTTCATCGAGGTGGGCGTGGACGCCGACCGCTTCCGGGGCGTGCCGCTGGAGGGCTCCTCCTCCGGCGCGGCCGCGCCCGCGCTCGTGGTGCCCCTGGCGGAGGTGGACCACGCCCGGCTGCGGGAGTTCAGCCTGGGCAAGACGCTGCTCTTGACGGGCACCATCGGCGCGGTGGTGCTGGGCTCGCTGGTGGCGGTGAGCACGCTCTTCGAGCCCACCACGGGCTCCGACGGCGACGGCCGCGGCGTCATCGACCTGGGCCCCCGGCCCCAGGTCCTCCGGGGCCCGCGCTTCTAGGGCCCCGCTAGCGCGCGTCCGTGCGCTGGCGCAGCAGGCCCTCCTGGGCCACGGAGGCCACGAGCCGCCCGTCCCGGGTGAAGACGTGCCCGCGCGCCAGGCCCCGGGCGTTGCCGGCCCAGGGGCTCTCGATGCTGTAGAGCAGCCAGTCGTTGACCTTCAGGTCGCCGTGGAACCACAGCGCGTGGTCCAGGCTGGCCATCTGGAAGCCCGGCTGGAGGAACGTCAGCGCGTGCGGCTGGAGCGCGGTGCCCAGCAGGTTGAAGTCGCTGGCGTACGCGAGCACGTAGCGGTGCACCTGGGGCTCGTCGGGCATGGCGCCGTCGGCGCGGAACCAGACGTGCTTCACGGGCGGCTCGGCGGACGGCTCGAAGGGGTCCACGTACGTCACCGGGCGCATCTCGATGGGCTTGGCGGAGAGGAACTTCTCCCGGTGCCGCTCCGACATCCGGCCCGCGTGGCGCCCCAAGAGCTCCAGGTCCGTGGGCAGCGACTCCGGCGGCGGCACGTCCGGCATGGTGGCCTGGTGCGTGAAGCCCGGCTCGTCGCCCTGGAAGGACGCCATCAGCGTGAAGATGGGCTGCCCCTTCTGGATGGCCACCACGCGGCGGGTGGTGAAGCTGCCGCCGTCGCGCACGCGGTCCACGGTGTAGACGACGGGCAGGCCCGCGTCCCCGGGGCGCAGGAAGTAGCCGTGCAGCGAGTGCACCGCGCGCGCGTCCTCCACCGTCTGGCTGGCGGCGGACACGGCCTGCCCCAGCACCTGCCCTCCGAAGAGCTGCCGGAAGCCCAGGTCCTGGCTGGCGCCACGGAACAGGTTCTCCTCGATGGGCTCCAGCTTCAGCAGCCCCAACAGCTCGTCCAGCACCCGGCTCATGCACGTCCTCCCGTTTTGACGCACCCCGTCCATACCCCAGCCCCCGGCCGGAGCGCGCGGGGCAATGTAGAGTGCGGCGCCTTTCTCCCAGGAAGGAGCCGAGCCCGTGGCCCCGCTTTCCCTGCCAGACACCATCCGGCGGCACCCGGCGGCCTGGGGCATGGCGGCCACGTTCGCCGCCAGCCTGCTGTTGCGCGGGCTGTACCTGGCGGGTTCGCCGGACCGGGACTGGCCCTTCTCCGTCTTCTTCGCGGGCGACGCGCGCTTCTTCCACACCGCCGCGGTGGAGCTGGCGCGGGGCCGCGAGGGCCCGGCCGCCCTGCCCTACCACCCGCCCCTGTTCCCCGCGCTGCTGGGGTGGCTGTACCGGGTGCTGGGGGAGCCCCGGGGCAGCGCGCTGCCGTACAAGCTGGCGCTCGCCTGCCTGGGGGCGGCGACGGTGGCGCTCTGCCAGGGCTTCTGGCGGCGCCTGCTGGGAGCGGCCTGGAGCGGGGTGGCGGCGGGCCTGTACGCCACGAGCTTCGGGTGGCTGGTGCTCTCCACCACGTACAGCAATGAAACCCTGTCCGCGCTGTGGCTGTGTTTCACGTGCGCGCTGGGCCTGCGCGTGGGCGGCCGGGCGCCGTCCCGGGCCGAGGTGCTGGGATTGGGCGCGGTGATGGGATTGGGCACGCTCACCCGCGCGGAGCACCTGGGGCTGTGGCCGTTCCTGCTGGGGTATGCGTGGACCGCGCGCGAGCGCCCGGGTGGATGGAGGCCGTGGGTCCTGCGCTGGGGCGCGGCGGTGGGCGTGTCCCTGCTGCTGCTGGTGCCCTCCGCCCTGCGCAACCTGGACACGATGCGCGAACTGAACGCGCGCGCGCCGCACCTGGAGCCGCTGCCGGAGTGGGTGCCCGTCACGGTGTACGGGCCGCTCAACTTCGCCATGGCGAACCACGCGGGCGCCACCGGCGGCTTCACGCCCGCGCTCATCAACCAGGGCGGCAGCAACGGCCAGCTGGACCCTTCCCGTCCGGAGCACCGGCGCCTGCTGCTGCACGGCTACGCGCAGGGGCTGCGCTGGATGGTGGACGCGCCCGGCGACGCGGCCCGGCTGCTGTGGACGAAGCTGGACCTGTGGCTGGACGGCCTGCGCCTGGGCGTCGGCGTGTCGGACGTGCCCGGGGGCCTCACCGGCGAGCGCGCCCCGGTGGACGTGTTCGTTCCCGATTCAGGAGGGCTCAAGTGGCCGCTCGCGGCGCTGCTGCTCGCGGGGATGCTGCTGTCGCTGCGGCCCGCGCACGCGCCCTTCCGGCTGCTGTCGCTGGTGGTGCTGCACCGCGTGCTCGTCACGCTCGCCTTCTTCGGCTACGCGCGCGGGCTGCTCGTCGTCTTCCCCGCGCTCCTGCCGCTGCTGGTGCTGCCGCTGAAGGTCCTGGGCGAGCGCCACGCCGCCGTGGCCCGGAGGCTGCCCGTGCTCGCCGGGGCGCTGCTGCTGCTCGTGTGGGCGGAGGCCGCGCTCGTCGCCACGCGCGACACGCCCCGCCGCTTCATGGCCAGCGGCACCACCGACGCGGTGAACGGCAAGCTCATCCAGGACGACCGCGTCCGGCTCTGGCCCCAGCCCTGACCCGGAGGCCGGATGGAATACTGCGAGCAGACCGAAACGCTCCGCGAGTGAACATTCCATAACTGAACACTTCAACTCACTGACTTCGCTCGAATTTCTAAAATTCGAAGTTAATCAGGAATAGCCGCAATTCATTTTTAAAAAGCATCTGACCTAAGCAGGAGGCGCTCCGCCCCGGAGCCCGCCGGTCCCGTCCGGCGGCCTCACCCGAGGAGACGTGCATGCGCCCCCTGCGGTCCGCGTTGTGTTGTCTTGCCCTCTTGGTGTCGTCCACGACGTACGCATTCCAACCCTCCCAGCCCGCGCAGCAGGGCGCGGTGGCGAAGAAGTCCTTCTTCAAGCCGGAGCTGTACCTGCCCATCCAGAACGTGCCGCTGGAGAAGGCGCGCACGGTGATGCCGCGCGCGGGCGCGGACCGGTGGACGAAGTTCCTCTCCCGCACCGGCGGCAACGTGCAGGTGTACCTGGATCCGCTGTCCGGCATGCCCACGGGCATCCAGGGCAGCTTCCCGTTGCTGCCCGGTGACGGCTTCCGCAACAACGTCAGCCTGGACGACGTCCGTCAGGGGCTGGGCCGCTCCGTGGGCGGGGTGGACGAGTCGGTGGTGGGCGAGCTCGTCTTCAAGTTCGTCGCGGACAACCAGGACGCGCTGGGCGTGGACCTGCTGCAGCTGGGCGCGCCGCGCGTGACGCAGGTGACGGACTCGCTGTGGCAGGTGCACATCCCGCAGGTGGTGAACGGCGTGCCGGTGCGGCACGGCCGGCTGGCGGCCACCATCAGCCACGGCAACCTCATCCTGCTGGGCACGGAGGCGTGGTCCAACGTGGGCATCGACCTGAAGCCCACGTTCAGCGCGTCGCAGGCGCTGACGGCGGGCAGCTCGTTCCTGGGCCAGACGCTGTCGCCCACCAGCCTGTGGCAGCAGCCCACGCTGGAGGTGG
This sequence comes from Corallococcus sp. 4LFB, assembly GCF_046520365.1. Classification (NCBI taxonomy): domain Bacteria; kingdom Pseudomonadati; phylum Myxococcota; class Myxococcia; order Myxococcales; family Myxococcaceae; genus Corallococcus; species Corallococcus sp. 4LFB. Next base: position 11,673 of record NZ_JBKGHJ010000032.1, on the reverse strand, counting down.
CCCCCTACGCGCGCACGGGCGCGGCCTTCGGCCAGGGCTATGGCCACGCGCTGGTGTGGAGCTACGGCTTCTCCAACCCCGGGGAGCACGAGCGCTGGAAGGTGACGGTGGACGCGAACTCCGGCGAGGTGCTGGCCGTGGAGGACGACAACCACTACTTCGACGCCCAGGTGAAGGGCGGCGTGTACCCGTCCACCAACATCGGGACCTGCACGTCGAAGGAGACGTGCGGCACGATGCAGCCCAACTCCCCCATGCCGTGGGCGAACACCGGCTTCGCGTCGCCCAACAACTTCACCGACGGCGCGGGCATCTACAACTACAGCGCCGGCAGCGTCTCCACGACGCTCGCGGGCAAGTACGTGAAGATCTCCGACAGCTGCGGCGCCGTGAACGTCAGCTCCGCCACGGGCACCCTGGACCTGGGCGGCGTGAACAACGACCACGACTGCACGGTGCCCGCGGGCACGTCCCCCGGCAACACCCCGGCGGCGCGCTCCAGCTTCTACGAGCTGAACAAGATTAAAGAGGTGGCCCGCGGCTGGCTGCCCTCCAACACCTGGCTGCAGGGCCAGCTCACGTCCAACGTGAACCTGTCCAGCACGTGCAACGCGTTCTGGAACGGCAGCACCGTGAACTTCTACAAGTCCGGTGGCGGCTGCCGGAACACCGGTGAGATTGGCGCGGTGTTCGACCACGAGTGGGGCCACGGCATGGACAACTTCGACGCCAACGGCTCGCTGTCCAACTCCAGCGAGGGCTACGCGGACATCGCGGGCATCCTGCGCCTGCAGACGTCCTGCGTGGGCTACGGCTTCTTCCAGACGACGAACACCGGCTGCGGCCTCACGCCGGACGGCACGGGCTACAACCAGCAGGAGTCGCAGGTGGCGGGCCAGTCCTGGTGCAACCTGCGCTGCTCGGGCGTGCGCGACGCGGACTGGGCGGCGAGCGCGCCGAACATCCCGGCCACCCCGCAGAACTTCACCTGCAAGATGTGCTCGTCCGGCTCCGGCCCGTGCAGCAAGCAGGTGCACTGCGCCGCGTCCCCGGTGCGCCAGGCGGCGTGGGACCTGGTGACGCGCGACCTCACCGCCGCGCCCTTCAACTACAACTCCAACGACGCGTTCCTGCTGGGCAACAAGCTCTTCTACCAGGGCTCCGGCAACATCGGCACGTGGCACGCCTGCAACTGCACCGCCGGCACGTCCGACGGCTGCGGCGCGACGAACGGCTACATGCAGTGGCTGGCCGCGGACGACGACAACGGCAACCTGGCGGACGGCACGCCGCACATGACGGCCATCTACGCCGCCTACAACCGCCACAACATCGCCTGCTCCACGCCCGCGCCCACCAACGGCGGCTGCGCGGCGGGCCCCACGGCGGCCCCCACCACCACGGCCACCCCGGGCGACAGCCAGGTGAGCCTGGCGTGGACGGCGTCCGCGGGCGCCAGCCAGTACTGGGTGATGAAGACGGAGGGCTTCGCGGGCTGTGACTTCGGCAAGGCGCGCGTCGCCACCGTCACCGGCACCAGCTACACGGACCCGGAGGTCGCCAACGGCCGCCAGTACTGCTACTCGGTCGTGCCCGCGAGCAGCAACGCGTGCTTCGGCCAGGCGTCCGCCTGCACCTGCACCACGCCCACCTGCGCGGCGCCCGGCGCGCCCGCGCTGTCCACCCCCGCCTCCGGCGCCACCGGCGTGGAGCTGCTCGCGGTGCTGGACTGGGCGGACGTCACGGGCGTGTCCGGCTACGAGGTCCAGGTGGCCACCGACAGCGCCTTCACCAACGTGGTGCGCAGCGCCAACTCGCTGGTGGCCAGCACCTGGACGGTGGCCCCGGGCCTGACGGCGAACACGGCCTACTACTGGCGCGTGCGCGCGCTCAACTCGTGCGGCGGCACCAGCGCCTGGACCGCGGCGCGGAGCTTCACCACGCGCGGCTGCGTCACCCTGGCGGCCCCCACCCTGTCCTCGCCCGCCAGCGGCGCCACCGGCGTCGCCCTGTCCCCGGCGCTGGACTGGTCCAACGTGACGAGCGCGGCCGCGTACGACGTGCAGGTGGCCACCGACAGCGCGTTCACCAACGTGGTGCGCGGCGCCACCGGCCTGTCCTCCAGCGCGTGGAACGTGACGCCCGGCCTGTCCAACCTGACGGCGTACTACTGGCGCGCGCGGGCCACCGACAGCTGCGGCGCCAGCGCGTACAGCCCCGCGTCCAGCTTCACCACCACCAACGTGTGCACGCCCACCGTGGCCACGTACAACGCGAACCTGCGCGCCCCGGCGTGCGGCTCCGTGTGCGGCTGCGACACCGGCCCCACGCTGGTCAACGGCCGCGGCACGCTGTCCGGCGGCCTTGAGCCCAACCAGCCCAACACCCTGGGCGCCACCTGCGCGGACGGCTCCACGGGCACCTACCACTCGGATGAGAGCATCGACCGCATCGTGCTCAAGACGGTGGACCAGGGCACCATCACCCCGGGCAAGCAGCTCACCGTGGACGTGACGGTGTGGTGCTACGGCACCAGCGACCAGCTGGACCTGTACTACACGACGAACACCACCACGCCCGCGTGGACGGCCATCACCACCGGCCAGGCCTGCACCTCGGTGGGGCTGAAGACGTTCTCCTTCCCCGTCACCGTGGGCAGCACCACCGGCCAGCACGCCGTGCGCGCGCAGTTACGCTTCAGCAGCACGCCCACCAGCGCCTGCGTGTCCGGCAGCTACAACGACCGCGACGACCTGGTGTTCAGCGTCGTGTCCGCGGTGGCCGCCAGCCCCACCGCCCCTGCCGCGAAGCAGGTGCGGGGCCGGGCCCTGACGGCGCGCTAGCCGCTCCGCCGTCCGCTGTTCCATGGGGGCTCCCGGGTGTCATCCCGGGGGCCCCCGTGCCTTGCCGGCGCGGCGTTCACCAGGTGTACACGACGGACGGCGCGGAGCGCTTCGCCGGCCCGTGGTGGACCATCTCGATGTTGTTGCCGTCCGGATCCAACACGAAGGCCGCGTAGTACCCCGGGTGGTAATGGCGCTCCCCGGGCGCGCCGTTGTCACGGCCGCCCGCGGCCAGCGCCGCCTGGTGGAAGCGGTGCACCATCTCCCGGTCCTTCGCCTGGAAGGCCAGGTGCACGCGCGCGGTGGGCTCGCGGTCGCTGCTGATAAAGAGCTCGTCCGCGGCCAGGTGCCGCTCGCTCTCGTTGAAGACCGGGATGCCCATCACCTCCAGCACCGCGCGGTAGAAGCGCTTGCTCGCCTCCAGGTCCCGGACCTGGAGGTGGACGTGGTCGAACATGCGGCCGTGGTGCAGTTCCATGGTCTGCCCTCCGTGACTTCGCTGCCGTCGGTGTGTCCGACAACCAGCGGAGGGGCGACCTTCAGAGCGGCAAATCACGCATGTCAAGGCGCCTGCGCCCGGGAAGTCGTGAAAGCGGCAGCAACCCACCACAAAAGCGCGGGCACCTGGCGGCGGGAGGACGCAGCTTCATGCGATAGTCCGCGCCACTTCGCAGTTCTTGCCTTCAGGAGGGTGCCGCGATGTTCATCGAAATCATCGTCCTGCCCTGTGAAGACGACAGGTCCCCGAAGCAGCGTCCGGCCAAGGCCTCCAGGGGCCCCGGAGCATCCCGGGCTGCCCAGGCGCAGGTGACGCGGGGCCGGGCGGAGCTGGCCCGGCAGTGGCGCGAGGACGGCAAGGCCTTCCACGGCGCCGTCCTGGAGTTCATCAAGGCCCAGCACCTGCTGGGCGCGGTGAAGTGGATGAGCGAGCCGGGCCTGCTGCCCCAGGTGACGCTCATCGCCACGGACCGCGTGCTGGAGAAGCTCCAGTCGGAGCCCCGGTTCGCCGCCGGCCGCTCGCTGTCCATGAACCTGCAGACCTGAGGCCGCGCCGCCCCCGCGGCGACCTCCCCCTCCCCTCACCCTTCCGCCCCCCTGTTCGCCACGCCGCGTGAGCCCTTCCGCGGTGCGTCCAGGCCTGGCCCGGGTGCGTCATTCGTGGCGGCCAAGACTGTCTCATCCTGTTTCACGATGCTGTCAGCCTTGACGGCCTCATCTTGAATTCCACAGGATGCGCCCCAATCCACGAGGTCTGGACACCCGGTCTGGACCGGACGTGGGAGGTCCCCGCCGTGCCCCGCCAGCGCGCCCCTCGCCTGGAATCGGAGCGGAACATGCGTTTGAAGAGCTTGGCCCCCGTCGTCGTGTCGCTGTGCTGCGCCACCGCCTCCGCGGAGTCGCGTGACAAGGAGGTCTTCATCACCATCGGTTCGGAGGCGGTGACGGCGGTGCGCGCGTCGTTCCGCGCGGCCGGGAGCGCGCCCACGCTGGTGAAGGAGGCGAACGGCGTGAGCGTGCTCAAGCTCACCGAGTCGCAGCTGGGCGACGTGTCCGCCATCATGCATGACCAGTACCACCGCTGCGCGGGCTTCATGGCGCACGACACGCAGGAGGCGGCGCTCGCGGCGCTCGCGCCCGCGCAGGCCACGCAGTCGCTGGTGAGCTACTCGCTGGACAACGCGGCGGTGGTCAACGGGCTGTTCTCCGGCCTCCAGGAGGCCAGCCTGCGCAGCACCATCGTCCAGCTGTCCAGCTACACGAACCGCTACTACAACAACTCCACGGGCGGCACGCAGGCGGCCAGCTGGCTCAAGAGCGCCTGGGAGTCCTACGCCGCCGGACGCGGCGACGTGAGCGTGCAGCTGTACACGCACTCGGGCTGGACCCAGCCGTCCGTCATCGCCACCATCACCGGCGCCGTCTACCCGGACGAGGTGGTGGTGATTGGCGGCCACCTGGACTCCATCAACATCACCGTGGGCTCCTCCAGCCGTCCCACCGCGACCGCGCCGGGCGCGGATGACGACGCCTCCGGTGTCGCCACGCTGTCAGAGGTCTTCCGCGTGGCCATGGCGAAGGGCTACACGCCGGCGCGCACGGTGAAGTTCATGGCGTACGCGGCGGAGGAGGTGGGCCTCTACGGCTCGCAGGCCATCGCGCAGGCGCACAAGTCCGCGGGCACCAACGTGGTGGGCGTGCTCCAGCTGGACATGACCAACTACCGCGGCTCCACGGCGGAGGTGACCCTGGTCACGGACAACACCAACGCGGCGCAGAACGCGTTCCTGGGCAACCTCATCGACACGTACACGGGCTACACGCGCACCAACATCACGTGCGGCTACGGCTGCTCGGACCACGCGTCGTGGAACGCGCAGGGCTACCCGGCGTCCATCCCGTTCGAAGCGCTGCTGAGCCAGGACAACCCCTTCATCCACACGGCCAACGACACGCTGGCCAACAGCACGGACGGGACCACCAACAACAACGCCAACAACGCGCTGAAGTTCGCGCGCATCGGCGCCGCGTACCTGGCGGAGCTGGGCAAGGGCACCCTGCCCGGCCAGCCCACGGACACCCAGGCCCCGTCCGTGTCGCTCACCGCGCCGGCGAGCGGCGCGACGGTCAACGGCACCACCAACATCACCGCGACGGCCACGGACAACGTGGGCGTCAGCAAGGTGGAGTTCCTGGTGGACGGCGTGGTGAAGGGCACGGTGTTCTCCTCGCCGTACAGCTTCGCGTGGGACAGCCGCGCGGTGGCCAACGGCAGCCACACGGTGGCGGCGAAGGCGCACGACAGCGCGGGCAACACCGCCACCACGACGGCTCGGACGGTGACGGTGGCCAACGTGTCCACGTCCGGCACCTACGACACCACGCTCCGGACGCTGCGTTGCAGCGCGGCGGCCGCCACCTGCGACAGCGGCACGCTGTTCAACGGCCGCGGCACCGTGGGCCCGGAGAAGAACACGCCCAACACGCTGCGCGGCACGTGCGGCGACGGCAGCTCCGGCACCTACAAGAGCGATGAGTCCGTGGAGGCCATCAAGGTCTCCACCCTGGACGGCTCCAACTTCGCCGCGGGCAAGCAGGTGAAGGTGGAGGCCTCCATCTGGGCCTACGCCAGCGCGTCGTCGGACCGGCTGGACCTGTACTACACGGCCAACGCCACCGCGACGACGCCTGTCTGGACGCTGCTCACCACGCTCACCCCGCCGACCGCGGGCGCCCAGACGCTGTCGGCCACGTACACGCTGCCCTCCGGCGCCACCCAGGCCGTGCGCGCGCAGTTCCGCTACGGCACCGGCAGCCCGTCCAGCCCGTGCGTGTCCAACAGCTACAACGACCGCGACGACCTGGTGTTCGCCGTCCAGTGAGCCTCACGGCGGCGCACGTGAAGTGACACGCGAGGGGATCCGGGGCGCTCACCCGGGTCCCCTTCGCGTTCCCAGGCCGCCTGGAGCCCCTCGAGGGGCAGCCCCCCATCCTGCGTCCGGCGGCCTGCCTGGAGGAAGGCTCACGTCCGCGGCGCGGCATCCGTCCGGCGGACAACACCCGCCAGGATGCCGGGCACACTGCCGCCCATCTTTTTTGGATGCGGGTGGTTCCATTCGCCGCGCTCGCCCCCACTGTTTCGGCTGCACGGCCCGTGAACACCACCGATTCCCAAGACGCCCGGGGGGCCCGTCCCGCCCTCACGGTCCTCAACGTCAACGACGACCCGGCGACGTTGTACCTGCTGAGCCTCACGCTCCGGCAGGGCGGCTACCAGGTGCTCGAGGCCACCGGCGGACGCGAGGCGCTGCGGCTGGCCCAGGGGCAGCCCGACCTGGTGCTGCTGGACGTGCACATGCCGGACATCGACGGCTACGAGGTGTGCCGCCGCCTGCGCGCGGACGAGGCCACGCACGACCTGCTCATCGCCCACCTGTCGTCCGTGTCCGTGCGGCGCGAGGACCGCGTGCGGGGCCTGGCCCAGGGCGCGGACGCGTACTGGACGCGGCCCCTGGCGGAGGACGAGCTGCTCGCGAACGTCGAAGCGCTCCTGCGCCTCCAAGCCCGCGCCCGGGACGCCGTGCGCGCGCGCGACCACTTCCTCAGCATCGCCGCGCATGAGCTGAAGACGCCCCTCACCGTGCTGCGCCTCAACCTGGAGCGCGCGGTGGAGATGGTGCTGAGCGACACGGAGGCGCGCGGCCCCATGGAGAAGCGCCTCACCCCGGCGGTGCGCCAGCTCACGCGGCTGCAGAACCTGGTGGACAGCCTGCTGGACGTGTCGCGCCTGTCCACGCGGGACATCGCCCTGCAGGTGGACACGGTGGACTTCTCCCGGCTGGTGCGCGAGCAGGTGGAGCGCTTCCAGGCCCCGGCCCGCAGCGCGAACGTGGACCTGGACGCCGTCCTCCCCGACGCGCCCGTCACGCTCTTCGGCGACCCGCGCATGCTGGCGCAGGCCGTGGGCCACCTGCTGTCCAACGCCGTCAAGTTCGGCCAGGGCCGGCCCGCGCGGGCGCGCCTGTCCACGCACGAGGGCCACGCGGTGCTCACGGTGGAGGACCAGGGCGTGGGCATCGCGCCGGAGGACCACGCGCGCATCTTCCGCCGCTTCGAGCGCGTGCCGTCCGCCGGGCGGTTCGACGGGCTGGGCCTGGGGCTCTTCCTGGCCCAGGAGATCGCCGCCGCGCACGACGGCACGCTGACCGTGAAGAGCGCCCCGGGCCAGGGCGCGTGTTTCGAGCTGACGCTCCCCCTGCATCGCACCCAGCGGTACTGACATCCCCAGAGGAGAAGGTTTCGTGTCGAAGAGCGAAGACGCGGACGGAAGCACCCCGTCCGACGAAGCAAAGAGTCCGGCGAAGCGGCTCATCACCAACGTGCCCCGGCTGGACTTCATCACCAAGGGCGGCCTCATCCAGGGCTCGTCCTACGCCATCATCGGGCCGCCGGGCTCCGGCAAGACGGTGCTCGCGAACCAGATCGCCTTCCAGCACGTGAGGAACGGCGGCAAGGCGCTCTACGTGACGCTGCTGTCGGAGTCGCACGGGCGCATGCTGGAGAACCTGTCGCAGATGACCTTCTACGACGCCAGCGTCATCCCGGACCGGCTCCAGTACCTGAGCGGCTACCGCGACCTGGAGCGCGACGGGCTCAAGGGGCTGCTGGAGCTCTTGCGCAAGAACGCGCAGGCGCACGGCACCACGCTGCTCATCATCGACGGCATGGACGCGGCGAAGGAGTTCGCCCGCTCGGACCTGAGCTTCAAGCGCTTCCTGCAGGACCTGCAGACCTTCTGCAGCATCCTGGGCTGCACCTCGCTGCTGCTCGCCCCGCACCATGAAGGGGAGATCCACCCGGAGAACACCGCGGTGGACGGCATCTTCGAATTGTCCCTCTGGCTGCACGGGCCCCGCGCGGTGCGCGAGCTCATCGCCATCAAGTTCCGCGGCGGGCCGTCGCTCCTGGGCCGCCACGAGGTGGAGATCTCCAACCAGGGCATGGTCATCCACCCGCGCACGGAGGTGCAGTTCGCGCACCCCGCGGCGGAGGGCGCGAGGACCGCGTCCGCATGCCCTTCGGCATCCCCCGCCTGGACGACGCGCTCCGGGGCGGCGTGCTGTCCGGCTCCACCACGCTGCTCCTGGGCGCGCCCGGCACGGGCAAGACGCTGCTGGGGCTGCACTTCCTCCTCCAGGGCGCGCGCGAGGGCCAGCCGGGCGTCTACTTCGGCTTCTTCGAGACGCCCCCCCGCCTCATCGAGAAGGCGGAGGGCACCGGCATGGGGGACCTCAAGAAGTACGTGGACGAGGGCCTCATTGAAATCCAGTGGCAGCCGCCGCTGGAGCACAACATGGACTCGCTGGCGGAGCGGCTGCTGGAGCGCATCGCGGAGCGCAAGGTGGACCGCCTGCGCCTGTTCATCGACGGCGTGTCCGGCTTCCGCTCGGCCGCCGTGTACCCGGACCGGCTGGGCCGCTTCTTCTCCGCGCTCACCCACCAGCTGCGGATGATGGACGTCACCACGCTGTACTCGGATGAGACGCCCCTGTTCAGCCCCGGCGTGGAGATGCCCCAGCCGGAGGCCGCGTCCACCGTGGAGAACGTCATCCTGGTGCGCTACGTGGAGCTGCGCTCGCAGCTCTACCGCCTGCTCTCCATCATGAAGATGCGGGAGAGCGCCTACGACAGCGGCATCCGCGAGTTCTCCATCAGCGAGAAGGGCATCCGGGTCGCGGACACCTTCGAGAGCGCGGAGAGCATCCTCACGGGCCATGCGCGCATCTCCGGCGGCGACAGCGCCCGGCCCGACAACGTGAAGGCCCCCCTGGGCGCGCGCAAGAAGCGGGGCCGCCAGGCCTCCGCGAAGAAGAAGCCAGCCGCGAAGAAGGCCCCGGCGGGCACGTCCCGGCGGAGGCGGTCATGAAGACCGTGCTCGTCGTGGACGATGAGCAGGACATCGCGGAGGCCATCCAGGCCATCCTGGAGGAGGAGCAGCTGCGCGTCATCGTCTGCGGCAACGGCCGCGAGGCGCTGGCCAGACTCAAGGACGAGAAGCCCGACCTGGCCATCATCGACGTGATGATGCCGGTGATGAACGGCTACGAGACCATCGACGCCATCCGCAAGGACGCAAGCCTCCGCTTCCCCATCCTCGTCATGAGCGCCATCCAGCCGCCCAGGGCGAAGGCCGAGGAGCAGCGCTGGGACGGCTTCCTCAAGAAGCCCTTCTCCCTGCGCGACCTGGTGGACACCGTGGCCCGGCTGACGGGCGCGGGGGCTTGAACGCGCGCCCGCCCCACACGCCTGCACGGGGCGGCCGGGCTTGCAATTTCCACAGCCGCTTCCCGTGGCCGCGCCGCGTCCCACTTTTGGTGGGCCGCGTTACGGCCCAACCCGGGAGAGGCCCATGCTCGCCGTCGTCTACAAGCAGAACAGCCAGGTGCAGGTGGAGGAGGTGGAGGATCCGAAGCTGGAGGCGCCCACCGACTGTGTCATCCGCGTCACGTCCGCGGGCATCTGCGGAAGCGACCTGCACATGTACGAGGGCCGCACCGCGTCCAAGGCCGGACAGGTGTTCGGCCACGAGAACATGGGCGTCGTGGAGCAGGTGGGCCCCGGCGTGGTGGGCATCAAGAAGGGCGACCGCGTGGTGCTGCCCTTCAACATCGCCTGCGGCACCTGCTTCGACTGCGTGCGCGGCCGCACGGAGGCCTGCCTCGTCGCCAACCCGGACGCGCCGCACGCGGGCTACGGCTACGCGGGCATGGGCCCGTACCGGGGCGGACAGGCGGAGCTGCTCCGGGTGCCCTGGGCGGACTTCAACTGCCTGAAGGTGCCCGGGCAGCCGGGCGACGACCTGGAGGACGACTTCCTCCTCCTGTCCGACGTCTTCCCCACCGCCTACCACGGCACCGAGCTCGCGAACGTGCGGCCCGGGGCCACGGTGGCCGTCTTCGGCGCGGGGCCCGTGGGCCTGCTCGCCGGCTACTGCGCGCTCTTGCGCGGCGCCTCGGAGGTCTACGTGGTGGACAGCGTCCCGGAGCGCCTGGCCAAGGTGAAGGAGATGGGCGCCACCCCCATCGACTTCACGAAGGGTGACCCGGTGAAGCAGATCTTGGACCTGCGCCGGGGCAACCCGCTCATCATGGGCGCGCTGCGCCCCGGTGAGGAGAAGGCCCTGGGCGTGATGTGCGGCATCGACGCCGTGGGCTACCAGTCGCGCGACATCCAGGGCGCGGACGCGCACGGCGGCCGGGAGAAGCCCACCCAGGTGCTGGAGCAGCTGGCGGAGCTGGTGAACCCCACGGGCTCCATCGGCGTCGTGGGCGTCTACATGGCCCCGGACCCCGGCGCTCCGGACGAGAACGCCAAGCAGGGCATCTACCCGCTGCCGTGGGCCAAGGTGTTCGACAAGGGCATCACCGTGGGCACCGGCCAGACGCCGGTGAAGCGCTACAACCACTTCCTGCGCGACCTCATCATCGCGGGCCGCGCCAGGCCTGGAATGATCGTCAGCCACCGCCTGCCGCTGCAGGACGCGCCGGACGCCTACCGGAAGTTCGACGCTCGCAAGGACGGCTACACCAAGGTCATCCTCAAGCCCCAGCTCAGCCCCAAGGCCCGCGCCTAGCCACGCGTCCCCGCGCCCCGGGGTGTGCACGCCCCGGGGGTTCGGCGGTATGGTTTGACGGTGGATGCCCTGGACACCCCCTCGACCTTGCTGGTGGTCGAGAGCTACGACGACCTGCGTGAGGCCCTGGCGGCCCTCCTGGTGCTGGAGGGCTACACGGTGCTGTCCGTGGCCACCGCCACGCAGGCGCTGGAGGTCCTGGCCCGGCTCCCCCACATCCCCTCCCTGGTGCTGCTCAGCCTGATGCTGCGCAACCCGGAGGACCAGCGCTTCCTCTCCCGGCTGCGGAACCTGGACCTGACGTCACGGCTGCCCGTGCTGGCGCTCACGGCGGACCCGGATCTCCAGGCGCCCCCGGCCGGGACGGTGGGCCTCTTGGGCAAGCCCGTCCGCACGGAGGTGCTCCTGGCCGCCGTGGACCGCTACCGCACCCGGCACTGAAGGGGCTCCTCCTCCAGGCGCCGATGTAGGCGTGGGAACGCCGCAACTCCGGGTGCCAAGGGTGGATAATCCATCAACGTCCACCGTCTCGGTGGTTCGAGGGGGAGACCCGACATGACCAGAATCGGCGAGTCCATTGGCGGCGCCATCGCGGCGCGAGTGAAGCAGGCCCTGACCCCGGAGGTCCGCCCGCCTCCGCCTCCCCCGGCCCCGGCGGTCGTCGCGCGGCAGACCTCCGACTCCTTCGAGTCCGCCCCG
>NZ_JBKGHJ010000329.1:0-10011 GCF_046520365.1 Corallococcus sp. 4LFB | reverse complement strand
CCGCAGGCCGTCGCGTCCCGGCACCGCGCGCAGCACGGCGTGCGTGACGGCTTCCTGGGCCGAGACCCAGGCCTGGGTCTCGGGAGCATCGATCCGCTCCAGCCAGGCATAGGGATCATGGAACCGCTGCCCGTGCAGCGTGTAGCCGCTGTCCGGATCGCGTCGTGCGGCGGGGAACTCGAGGGGCCGGTCCAGGTTCTTCATCAGGAGATCCTCCGCCGACGCGCGACCCGCTTGCCACGGTTGGGTTCGTTGCCGTCCGTCCGGCGCGCGGCGTCCCGGTCCGCCTGCGGATCCTTCAGTTGGCATCCAGCCCGACGCGCTCCGTGCCCAGCGCCCAGGCCGCGGCGACGGCCTCTTCGATGCCATCGCCAGGGCGACGCAGGCCGCGCGCAAGGCCGGGAGCCGCGCAGCGACCTGCGCCGACACACCGCAACGTTTGATGGCGGCGAAGCTTTTCGCTTCGGCTGGCAGCGCGCGCACATCGGCGCGTGCCGTGGAGCTGCTCGGCGCCGTCGGGTGTAGCACGCGCACCCCGGTCGCCCGTCACTTCCGTGACGCGAAGGTGCTGGAAATCATCGAGGGAGCGAATGACATGCTCCGGGTGTTACCGGGTGAGCAATACATCGCCGAGGGCCTGCGGGCCTCGGGAATGCCGCGCCAGGATGATTGATTAATTCTGCCTTTCCTGGATGGCTTGACCTGCCGTCTTTGCAACCCTAGCGTGGGGTTTTGCCGTCCAAGGCCAACTCTCTTGCGACCACCGTGAGCACTGTGACGACCTCTTCGCGCATGAGTCATCCACTGCCGGCTGCTGTTGACGGGGTCTCCTGGGAAGTTCTTGCTGCCCGGGAGCTTGACCGGGATTCGTGGGGGCAGCTGGTCCGGAACGAGATTCCGGCGGTTGTCATCCGGGACTTCGCGACGCCAGAGGAGTGCAGCCGGCTCGTCGAGCGGGCGCAGGTCATCGGGTTCGAAGCGTATGAGCAGGTCGTGCCGCCCATCGACCGCATCGGCGCGACGGTGTTCGAGCACGTGGGCTCGGACGTCTCGAGCTACTTCGGGAAGGCCGAGCACTGCCGGGCCATCCAGGCGGAGATCTTCTCGCAGTCGTTCTCCCCGATGGATCGCCTGATGAGCCGGTTGCGACAAACGGTCGGGGTCCCGGTCCAGGTCGCCGCGGATCCCCGGCACGGGTCCTACTGCGCGGGGCTCATCCGCCGCATCGAGAACGGCACCCTGCTGCACATCGACTTCGCGCCCGCCGAGCAACCGGACTGGTGGGTGGCCCAGGTCCAGGCGCAGCTCGCCTGGAACCTCTACCTCGAGCTCGATCCGGAGAACCCCGGCAAGACCTACGTCTACAATCGCCCGTGGACGCCCGCGGACGAGGCCTACAAGATCCCCGACACGTACGGGTATCAGCCCTCCGTGGTCGGGAGCGCGGCGAAGTACACGCTGAAGCCCACGCGGGGTGACGTGTACATCTTCAACACACGCAACTTCCACGAAGTGGACCCGAGCGGCGGGCGGCGAACGACCGTGACCTCGCAGATGGGCACCCTCCCCGATGGCAGGATCATCCTGTGGTCGTGAGCGCACCCCACACCTGCTCCGCGGCGGTCATGGTCGGCGCCGACCGCCCCGTCGAAATCCGGCACTTCTCCACGCCCGAGCTCGAGCCGGGCGGGGTGCTGCTGGAGACGCTCTTCTCCGAGGTCTGCGGGACGGACGTCCACCTGTCGCACGGCCGGCTCGCCGGCGTGCCCTACCCCATCATCCCGGGCCACGTCTCCGTCGGCAGGGTCCTGGCCGTGAACGGCGCGCCCCGCGACGTCGACGGCCGGCCCGTGCGCGTCGGGGCCACGGTCACGTTCCTGGACGTCGCCGAGACGTGCCATGCCTGCTGGTTCTGCCTGGTCGCCAAGACGCCGAACCGCTGCCCGAAGCGGCGCGTCTACGGCGTCACCTATTCGGCGGAGGAAGGCCTGTACGGCGGCTGGTCTCAGCGCATCTACCTGAAGCCCGGGGTGTCCATCCTGGAGCTCCCGGCAACGCTCACGCCGGAGCGGGTGATTGCCGGCGGCTGCGCGCTCCCCACCGCGATCCACGCGGTGGACACGGCGCGCATCCAGTTGGGCGACCGCGTGCTGGTCCAGGGCGCGGGGCCGGTGGGGTTGAGCGCGGCGACCCTGGCCCTGCTGTCGGGCGCGGGCGCGGTCTACGTCGTGGAACGCCACGAGGTGCGGCTCGCGATGGCGCGCGAGTTCGGGGTCGATGAGGCCATCGCGCTGGGGGCCGCGGGCTCCAGCAGCCACGTGGACCGGGTCCTGGAGCTCACCGAGGGGCGCGGCGTGGATGTGACCATCGAGGCCACCGGGGTGCCGGGGGCGGTCAAGGACGGCATCCACATGACTCGCGATGGCGGCCGGTACGTCATCGTGGGCCACTACACCGACCACGGCGAGGTGGGGATCAACCCCCACACGGAGATCAACCGGAAGCACCTGGAGATTCGCGGTGTCTGGGGCGTGGACTTCAGCCACTTCCACCGCATGCTCCGGATCCTCGACCGGCACGGAGCGAAGGTCGCCGGCGGCAGGGGCTGGGAGCACATGATCAGCCGCGCCTACGGCCTCCACGAGGTCAACCAGGCGCTGTCCGACGTCGAGACGGGCCGCATCGTGAAGGGGCTCGTCCAGCCCCGCTGACCCGGCTTCCCGGCGGCGGGATGTGACTCGAAAGGCTACTGCGCGCGTGAGGCTGTGACGTGTCACGCCACGCGCGCCGGCCTCGCAGGGTTCCTCTCAGAGGGAGATGCCACCGGCTGGAGGCATGGCGCGGTGGGTGCATGGACGGCCCGCGCCGGACCTCACCGGGACCGGCATGCAGTCCTCCCCCACCAACGAGAGGTTTTCTCCATGATGATGAAGCTGACGGGCCGCCTGCTGGCGGCCGCGCTCCTGAGCGTGACGGCCGCGGGTTGCCAGGGTGAAGAGCCGACGACGACCGCGGGGGATTCGCTCGCGACGCAGGAAGCGAAGGCCGAACAGGCGTGCATCGAGGGCTTCGAGGGCATCAAGAACTGCGCGACGGGCCGCGCGAGCCTCACGAACACCGGCAAGAGCATCGCGGTGTCCGGCCTGGCGAACGTGAAGGAGGACGGCTTCTCCAGCGAGTTCCCCCGCGCCACCGACTGGGTGCTGAAGACGGAGCTGGGCGGCGTCGGCGCGCTGGGCCAGGGCTTCACGCTCGCGGCCCGTGATGGCGACCAGGTGGTCAGCGCCATCAGCGTCCAGCCGGGCAAGGAGCGCGACGCGGTGGTCGTCACGCCGTCGTTCACGGGCCGGGCCGGCGGTTCGCCTTTCACCGTCAACCTGTGGCGGGGCGGCACCCTGGTGTACTCGCACTTCTACGAGCAGGACTACGGCGTCGGCTCGGTGTGGTACCAGATCCACATCGGCCTCACGCGGGTCGACTTCGGCTTCAGGAACCACAGCTTCACGAGCATGTTCGACCGCATCGGCGCGGGCGCCTGCATCTGGAACTTCCGCGGCACCGGCGATGCCTTCACGCTGGACGTGGATGGCAAGCGCGTCAGCGGCGACTTCCTGGAGATGGTCGAGGAGATTGGCGACGGCCACTACCCGTACACCGGCTTCTCCGCCATCGACGTGAAGGCCGCCGCCAGCACCTTCAACATCCTGGGCGAGTCCACGGTCGCCGCGAAGTAACCGGCTCCGGCACGCCGGGTGGGGGCGTCTCCCCTGCCCGGCGTTCCCGGCCGCTGGATGTCAGGCGCACGGACAGTGCATTAGGCTGGAGAGCCCATGGTCAAGATCTCCGGCTCCCCTGGTCCGACGGCGACGTCCATCCCGAGCGTGGACACGCCTGTCCCCCAGGGCCCCTCCGCCGCGACCGTGGCGTCCTCGCGCCGCTCCAGCGCCGCCTCGTCCATGGCCGCTCCAGTCGCCGCGGGCGCCAAGGCCCCGGCGCAGCGCAAGATGGAGCAGCAGCTCTCCGCCCTCCCGGAGGGCCCCACGCGACAGGCCTTGCTGAAGGCGCTCTCCAGCGGCCTGTCCCCGACCGACGCGGGCGCGATCGCCACCGCCCTGGGCGGCCTCAGCCCCGCGCAGCAGAAGGACCTGTCGACCCTCCTGGCGAAGGCCGGGCTCAGCACCAAGGCCTCTCCCCGGTCGGACGCGGACGCGGAGCGCACCTTCCTCCTCAAGGCCGTCGCGGGCGGCGCCTCGGGCGCGACGCTCAAGCGGCTGGCGGAGCAGATTCGCGGCCGTCCCCCCTCCCACCAGGGCTTCTCCTTCAACCCGCTGTCCGCCGCCGCGGGGACGCAGAAGCGCGCGGCGCCCACCAGCGCCGCGGATGCCGCCGCGGCGAAGCTGAAGACGGCGATGGACGACATCTGGGGCACCGACGAGGCCGCGGTCTTCGAGGCCCTGGAGGGCCTGGACCCCTCCCAGCTCAAGGAGGTGGCGAAGAAGTACAAGAAGCTGACGGGCACGCCGCTGGAGGACGCGCTCTACCTGGAGCTGGAGGGCGCGGACCTGAAGCGCGCGCTCACGGCGCTCGGGCGCCAGGGGCCGGCCGCCCCCACCGCGCCGGTGCAGGCTCCGGCCAGGGCCGCCGCGACCACGGCGGCCTCCGCCAGCGACGTCCAGAAGAACCTCGACGCCATCCAGGTGAAGTCCAAGGACGAGGGCACCCTCCAGCGCGGGAACTCCGTCGAGCTCAACGACCTCATCCCCCGCAACGTCGCGACCTGGAAGCCCCCGAAGGCGAAGCTCTACGCCCCGCTCAAGAAGGCGGTGGAGGCGCGCAACAAGGCGCAGGCGGCCGTCAACGCGGCCACCACCGAGCCGGCGAAGAAGGCCGCGCAGGAGAAGCTCAAGGCCGCGGACGCAGCCGTCCAGGCCGAGGGTGAGAAGGTCAAGGCGTGGATGAGGGACCACCTCGACACGAACCAGGGCCTCCGCGACGCCAAGGCGGCGGTGAAGGTCTCCGAGCGCGCGCTCTCCAAGCTGGAGAAGCAGCAGAAGAAAGCGAAGGTGCCCAAGGACCCCGTGGAGGCGGAGAAGTTCCGTCAGGCGCAGAAGACCGCGCTCGACGCGGCGAAGGCGAAGGTCACCGACGCGCAGGCCCGGGCGAAGACGGTGAAGGACGGCCTGCTCGCACGGGTCGACGCGTACGCGCCCATGGTCGCCGTGAAGCAGACCCGTTCAGAGGTCACGGTGAACGGGACCACCGTGACCATGCGGGATGGCCGGGAGACCGCGTACACGAACTCGTGGAGCGCGGTGGATGGCGGCGCCGTGTCGGGTGACTCCGCCGCCCAGGTCACGTCCCAGCTGGAGAAGAGCGGCATCAGCGAGGACCGGCGGAAGATCCTCGCGTCCATCTCCGGCCTGGAGGGCACCTTCAGCAAGGTGAACACCTGGGACACGGGGCGCGTCTCGTGGGGCTTCACCCAGTGGACGCTCGGCAAGGACGGCAACGGCACGCTGGCCGGGTTCATGCGCGACCTGAAGAAGACCGACCCGGCGCAGTACGAGAAGAGCTTCGGCAAGTTCGGCCTCGACGTCGACGCCAGGGGCGTGGTGCTCACCCGCCCGGACGGCACGGTGCTCAAGGGCGTGGCGGCGGCCGAGGCCATCCGCACCGACGTGAAGCTGGCCGCCGTCTTCATGGCCGCCGGCGCCGACCCGGCCATGCAACAGGCGCAGATCCAATACGCCGACGCGGGGAAGATCTCCGGCACCCGCAACACGACGGTGTCCGTGACGGGCAGGGACGCCGAGGGCCAACCCAAGGCGGCGAAGCTGAAGCTCAAGGACGTCGTCACCAGCGAGTACGGCAACGCCATCATGACCGACCTCGCGGTCAACGCCGGGTCGGGCGCGAGGGTCGCCGCCGCCGCGCTGGAGAAGTACGTGAAGGACAAGGGTGTGGACCCGGCCAAGGTGAAGGAGTGGGGGCCGGACGCGGAGAAGGCCGTCATCGCCGCGCTGGAGCACGCCTCGCGCGCGGAGCGGCTGACGCACCACCGGAAGGCGGGGTTCAGCAAGGAGCCCAACTCCTTCGCGGACTGAGGGCACACCGCCCCCTCTCCTCCTCCGCTCAGTCGTCCGAGGTGACCGCTTCGCCCCAGGGGCCGTCCTTCAACCGCAGGTGACGGCGCAGGGTGTCCGCGAGCCAGGCGACGTCGCCTTCGTTCTCGAAGCCCGTCACCAGCGTGAGCGTCCGGCCGTCCCGCGTCCTCGCGTGCAGGGCGAAGCGACGCAGGACGTACAGCCCCTTGCCGCCCTTGCGCGTGAAGGCGTGCACCGAGAGGGAGTCCAGGGTGCGCACGTCCACGACCGAGGCGCTGGACACGGGCAGCGGCTTCGACGTGATGCGCAGCGTGTCTCCCTTCACCTCCACCCAGGTGAGGTTGAGGGCCAGGGCGAGGGCCGGGTAGAGGCCCATGAGCAGAACGCCGCCCACACAGCTCCACTCCAGGACCCCGAAGCCGGCGACCTGGCCGGGGAACCGGACGGCGTAGAGCACCGCCACGAGGAGGATGCCCAGCACCGCGTACATCGCGTCGAAGGACGGCGCGGTCCACCCGATGCGCAGCGCCCCGTCATCGCGCTCCACGAGGAAGTTGGGAGGCGCCACGGAGACCGAGCCCCGGGCCACGACCGGCCTTGCCTCCGTCGAGCCAACCGGGCCGCCCACGCGGCGGAAGCTGCCGTCGTTGCGCACGTGGTACGTCACGTCGCAGCCCCGGCAGGTGAGAAGGACATGGCCGGGCGCCAGGCCCGGAAGTGGCGTGCCACACTGCTCGCACCTGGCCTGCATCGCGGCCTCCTGGACGCGGAGCCTAGCCGGGAACGCGGCCCGGCGCCGCCTGACGTCCCGGGGCACGCGCCCCTATAGTCGTCCTCCCATGAAGGACGCACCCGCCCCGCTCCGCTCCATCATCGCCCTGCCCCTGACGCCGGAGGGCTTCGCGCCCTTCGGGGACGTCGTGTCCGCTGGCCTCAAGAGTGGCGCTTCGGCGAACCAGGGCACCGCGGTGCGGTTCGACTGGTCGGCGCGGCTGGAGAACGGCCGGGAGGGCGCGAAGCCCAACCTCGCGGTGTTCCGCTCCGTGCCGCAGCCGCTGCCCTTCACCGTGAAGCTGCTGGAACACCATCCCCAGTCGAGCCAGGTGTTCCTGCCCATGCGCTGCTCGCGCTTCCTGGTGTGCGTCGCGCCCACCGCGCCTTCGGGCGGGCCGGACCTGGACGGGCTCGTCGCGTTCGTCTGCGGCCCCGGCCAGGGCGTGAACTACCACCGGGGCGTGTGGCACCACCCCATCGTCGCGCTCGACGCGCCGGCCGAGTTCGCGATGCTGGCGTGGGAGGACGGGAGCGCGGAGGACTGCGTCGTGCGGCAGCTCTCCACGCCCGTCTCCGTCGCCGTCGCGGACTGACGGGCCCCCTACCCCGCCGTCTTCGGCTGACGCGCGAGCCACGCGCGCCACTCGTCGGCGGTCTCGTACTTCTCACCGGAGAGCTGCTTCAGCACCCGCATCGCGGGCTCGTGGTTGATGGGCAGCTGGAGCGCGGACATGGCGACCAGCGTCTCTCCCAGCTGGCGGATGAGCCCGGCCCGCTGCGCGTTCAGCGCCTCCGGCGACAGGTCCGCCAGCAGGTAGCTGAGCAGGAAGGTCGCCTTGTTGCGGTCGCTCGAGTTCGGCAGCGACACCGCGTCCGCCACCGTGGCCACGTCCAGCAGGGGCTGCGTCGCGGCCTCCTGCGTGGCCGTCAGCACGCGCAGCACGTTGTTGCGCACGTCGGACTCCGGGTCGCGGATGAAGGGCACCAGGCGCTGGACCGTCTCCTGCTCCGTGGGCGCGTAGGCCAGCAGGAACGCGGCGGCGCTCCGCTTTCGCGAATCCGCGTCCTCGCGCAGGACGGCGGTCAGCGCGTCCAGCTGCTGGGGCACCTTCGCGAGGAACTCCGGCTCGAAGGCCGCGAGGTCCGGATGGCCGAAGCCTCCAATGCAGTGCGTGACCTTGCAGGTGGAGTCTTCATCGAGCTTGCCCTGCATCTGGAGCTGCTGCAGGCGCGGCTCGTACTCGTTCCACCGGGCGACCAGTCCCTCCGGATCCGCGAGGTGGCCCTTGGGCTCAGGCAGGAAGCGCACCCGGGCCGCGTCCTCGGCGTCCACCATGTCCACCACCACGAAGGCGGTGCCCTTGCGCTCGTCGGCGAAGTAGATGGTCATGCCCAGGTGGGCGTAGAGGAGGCCGTACTGCTCACGGAGCGCCGCCTCCTTCTGCTTGAAGACCGCGGAGCTGTGCACGATGGGCTTGCCCACCTCCAGCCCCAGCACCCGCCGGACCGTCTCCCGGTCCACCTTCCGCGAACCGAACGCATCCAGCCCCGTGAGCGTGAACGTGGGGAACGGAGCCTCGGGCGCCTTCGCCAGGTTGGCGCGGGCCTCCGCGACGATGCCGCTCCACGCGGGCAGCGGGTGCAGCGCCGCCAGCTCCGGGTTGTATTCGAGATGATCCGCGTCGTAGTAGCCGCCCTGGACCGCGCGCTTCAGCACGTCCACGGCCGCGTCCGCGTGGCCCGCGAGCGCCGCGCACCCCGCGGCGCGATAGAGGGACTCCGCGCGGTCCGGCCCTTCCACGTCCGCCTCGCCGGAGGCTCGGAAGCGCTCCGCGCACCGCTCGAAGTCCAGCGAGGCATAGGCCTGCTCCGCCTCCGCCGAGAGCTGCTGGGCACTCGGAGCGCTACCCGCCGGCTTCGGGGAATGCGCGCAGCCCGCACCCAGGGCCACCACGCTCAACGCCATCACGAATCGCATCGTGACCCACCTTTCGAGAAAGCGCGTATCTCATGCAAGCTGCGCGCGGGTTTCAAGGAGCCCTCCCCATGGCCAATGCCATTTCGAAGACCGCCTATTACACCCTGGGCTGCCGGGCGGAGGACGCACGCCAGCCCCGGCCGCTGTGCGGTGACACCTTCGCCTCCCGCTTCATGGATGACGAGGCGCGGCAGGTCTGGGCCCGCTTCCAGTCCTTCGACAAGGCCAACACCAGCAACGCCGCGCGGCATCAGATCATCGACGCGCAGGTGCAGGAGGAGCTGGACCGGGCTCCGGACGCGCGGGTGGTGGTGCTGGGCGCGGGCTTCGATACGCGAGCCTACCGGCTTCGCGGCGGCCGGTGGCTGGAGGTGGACGAGCCCGCCATCATCACGCTCAAGGACGCGAAGCTCCCGGTGACGGAGGCGAAGAACCCGCTCGAGCGCCTCTCCATCGACTTCGGGGCGGAGTCGCTCGCGAGCAAGCTCGCGCCCTACCAGGACTCGCGGCGCACGCACATCATCATCGAGGGCGTGCTCATGTACCTGTCGAACGCGCAGCGCAAGGACATGCTCGCGGTGCTCGCCCAGGTGTTCCCCCACCACGCCGTGTACTGCGACCTGATGCGCGCCACCTTCCAGCGCGAGTACAGCCGCGACCTGCACGCGGTGCTCGCCAGCATGGGCGCTTCCTTCCAGGACATGACGGACACGCCGGAGGCCCCCTTCCTGGAGGCGGGCTACACGGCCGCGGCCTCCACCTCCGTCCCGCTGCGCTCGCTGGAGCTGGCCGGCAAGCGCGGCCCGGCGTTCATCGTCCGCCGGTTCATGCCCAAGGTCCGCGACGGCTACCGCATCTGGAAGTTCGAGCGGAGCTGACGCCTCACTTCGTCTTCGGCGCCGCGGGCGGCTGCCCCAGCGCCACGCTGCCCAGGATGAGCGTGCCCGACACCAGCATGGTGGGCGTCAGCGGCTCGCCCAGCAGCAGCCAGGCCCAGGCCACCGCGAACAGCGGCACCAGGTAGGTGACGACGACGGCGCGCGCGCCCCGATGCGCTGGATGAGGCGGTAGAACACCGCGTACCCCAGGCCGGTGCAGAGGATGCCCAGCGCCGTCGCCGCCAGCCAGGGCCGCGGGCCGATGGGCTCCGTGGGC
>NZ_JBKGHJ010000328.1:0-10111 GCF_046520365.1 Corallococcus sp. 4LFB | reverse complement strand
GGTCCTCCAGGCCCACGAAGCGCGGCAGCTGGAGCCGCTCTCTCAGCCGCTGGGCTTCGCGGAGGCGCTCGGCGCCGTCGCGTTCACCGAGCGCACGGAGCGTGGAGGCCTGGAGCCGCCAGCGGGCGCGGTGGAGGATGAGCCGGCCCATCGTCACGCGCGGAAGGCGGCGGGGAGCGCATCGCTCCTCGCCGGTTCTCCCCCCGGCGCAGTTGGCTGCCTGACGTCCCGTGATTCCCCCGGGGTGCGAGTGGCGCCGTCCTCCGGGAAAGTCACGGCACCGTGACTCCTCCCCAGCGGTTGGTCCTGCGAATCGCCGTGCTCGCCTCGCTCGTCACGTTCCTGGACGGGGCGATCATCAACGTCGCGTTGCCCGCGATGGTGAGGGATCTGGGCGGTGGGCTCACGCTCCAGCAGTGGGTGGTGGACGCCTACCTCATCACGCTGGGCTCGCTGATGCTGGCCGCGGGCTCGCTGTCGGACGCGTTCGGGCGCAAGCGCATCCTGCGGCTGGGGTTGCTGGGGTTCGGGGCCACGTCGCTGTTGTGCGCGCTGGCGCCGACGGGCGCGGTGCTCGTCCTCGCGCGGGGGCTCCAGGGGGCCACGGGCGCGCTGCTGGTGCCGGGCTCGCTGGCGCTCATCCTGTCCTTCTTCTCCGGCCCCGCGCAGGCGAAGGCCATTGGCACCTGGACCGGCTGGACGGGCGCCGCGTTCATCGCGGGACCGCTGGTGGGCGGGCTGCTGGTGGACACGGTGGGCTGGCGGTGGATCTTCGCCATCAACGTGCTGCCCATCGCGTTGACGCTGGCGCTGCTCGCGCGCATGGAGGAGCCCGCGCGTCCGGAGGGCGCGCGCATCGACGTGCTGGGGGCGGTGCTGGCGTGCGTGGGGCTGGGCGGTCCGGTCTATGCGCTGATCGAGCAGGGGACGGTGGGCTGGACGCATCCCACGGTGCTGGCGTCGCTGGGCGTGGGCGTGCCGGCGTTCATCGCGTTCCTGTTCCAGGAGCGGCGCTCGCCGCACCCGATGATGCCGCTGGGCCTGTTCCGGGAGCGGAACTTCTGGGTGGGCAACCTGGCCACCACGTCCATCTACGGGGCGCTGGCGCTGGGCGAGTTCGTCATCACGCTGTTCCTCCAGCAGGTGGCGGGCTTCCGCGCGACGACGGCGGGGCTGGCGCTGATGCCGACGACGGTCATCATGTTGCTGTTGTCGTCGAGGTTCGGCGGGCTCGCGGGCCGGTTCGGGGCGCGCCGGTTCATGGCGGTGGGGCCGTGTGTCGCGGGCGTGGGGTTCCTGCTCATGCTGCGCGCCGGGACGCCGGTGGACTTCTGGACGCAGATGCTGCCGGGCGTGCTGGTGTTCGGGCTGGGGCTGACGACGACGGTGGCGCCGTTGACGGCGGCGGTGCTCGGGTCGGTCCGCAAGGAGCAGGCGGGCATCGGCTCGGCCATCAACAACGCCATCGCCCGGGTCGCGGGGCTCATCGCCATCGCGTTCACGGGGCTCATCGCGGGCCCGCGACTGGACGTCGCGGGCTTCCACCGGGTGATGCTCGTCACCGCCGTCCTGCTGGTGCTGGGCGGAGCCATCTCCGCCCTGGGCATCCGCGATCCGCCGCGGAAGGCCTGAGCACGTCAGTCGTCGCTCGGGGCCATGGAGAAGTACACGGCTTCGGTCCCCAGGTTGAAGGTGTCTCCGTCCGCGATCTTCTGGCGCTTGATGCGCTGGTGGTTGATCCAGGTGCCGTTGGAGGAGCCCAGGTCCTCGATGAAGTAGTCGTTGCCCTCGCGCACGACGATGGCGTGCTCGCGGGAGACCCTGCCGGACTTCACGACGAGGCTGCACTGCGGGCCACGCCCCAGCGTGAAGCGCTCCACGTCCACGCGGGTGGCGGGGCCGTCCGGGCTCAGGCGCACGAACAGGTCCTTGCGCGCGGAGGCCCTGGCGGCGGGCTTCCGGCCCTTGTTGGCGTCCGGGGGGGCGTCGTCCTCGGGAGTGGACTGACGGAGCACCCGGCCCTGCTTCCGGAGGGCGGGGCCCTTCGCGGCCGGAGCCGCCACGAAGGGAAGGTCCTGCTCCTCTGCTTCCGAGGAGCCCGCGGCCTGCGCGTCGTCCTCGTCGGACGCGGCGGCCCGTTCGTCGTCCTCGTCGGATGTGGCGGCCCGTGCATCGGCCGCGTCGCCGTCGTCAGACGCGGCGGCCCGAGCATCGGCCTCGTCGTCCTGCGCGTCGTCTTCGTCGGAGCCCGTGGCCTCCTCACCCGTCTTGGCCTCTTCGGGCTCGGAGTCGTCGGCCTCGTTGGTGCCCGGGAGTTCTTCGGATCCGATCGCCGCTTCGATGTCGGCCGCGGAACCGTCGTCCTCCTCCTCGGAGGCCTTCGCTTCCTCCGCGTTCGCGCCGATGGCGTCCGCGTCGGATTCCTCGTCCGCATCGGCGTCGGACTCGGACGCATCCTCGTCGGCCGCTTCGTCTTCGTCGGCCGCCTCGCTTTCGTCCGATGATTCGTCGGCCGCTTGGGCAGTGCCGGACTCCTCTTCGTCCGACTCCTCTTCGTCCGATGCTTCGTCTTCGTCCGACGACGCGCTACCGGCCGCTTCGTCAGCACCGGCTTCTTCGTCGTCCGATGCTTCGTCTTCGTCCGAAGACGCGTCGGCCGCTTCTGCTTCTTCGTCCGAGGACTCGTCGGACGCTTCCTCCTCGTCCTCCGACTCTTCGTCATCGGCTGCCACCGGCACGTCGCGGGGTTGCACGACCGCGTCCACGGCCGCGAGGACCTCCTGCATGCGGGACCGCGCATGCGCCGCCTCGTCCACCGGAGGCGCGGCGGACACGGCCGCCTTCACGGGGGCGGCGGTGGGAAGCTCCGCCGGACGCACCGCGGGCTCTGGGGCCCGGGCCGCCGGTGCCCTCACGGGCGCTCCCTCGACCGGCGTGCCGAGCACCACGGCGTCGGCGACACGTAGCCGTTCTGTTTCGCGAGCAGGAACAGCGCCTGGGCCACCAGGGCATCGCGGTCCACGCCCAGGTCGTGGCTCATCTGCTCAAGCGCGCGCCACAGGGGCTCCGCGACCTCGATGGTTTCACGAATCCGATTCATGCCTAGCTCCCCCTCAGATTGCTCTGCCACGGAGAGACGTGGTCCGGGTCATTGAGCCAATAGAACATCGCTTGCGTCTCCGCGTACTGCCGCTCCGCGATGGACACCAGGTTCGGATGCAGGTCGCCCAGGGCCACCCCCTCGAACAGGAAGCCCTGGCCGGGTTTCGTCGTGCTGGCATCTCCCCGGAACTTGCGGTCCCGGCTCTGCCACAGCCGCTGCGAGGCCTGCCCCGCCGCCTGGCCGTAGTCCGCCGGCGGCGCGATGCGCGTGGGCATCCGGAACGCCGTCTCCCCGCATGACCACAACAGCCAGGACAGCGCGCTCCAGTCCCCCCGCAGCATCAGCGCCAGGTCCGCGAGCCCCACCTCCACGTCGAGCGTCTCGTCGACCTCCAACTGCTCGTCCTCCAGCTCCAGCTCGTACTGCTTCAGCTCCACCGGCCCCTTGCCCAGCAGGCCCGACAGGTCCGGCGGCAGCCACGACACCGCGGCGCCGGGCTTGAACCGCTGGAGCAGCGCGCCGCGCATCGCCTGGAGCCGCGTGGCGTACTTACGCACCAGCTGCTGGATTGCCTCCAGGGGTTGCTCGGGCTTCTCCGGCAGGCCGTCGTAGGTGCAGCGCGGAGGCTCCTGTCCCGCCCAGAAGTCGAAGCGGGGGAACAGCACCCGCGCATACGTGTCCAGGAACGCGGCCGTGTCCGGCTCCACCGCCGCGAGCCCCTGGGCGTCCTTGCGCACCTGCTCCGCCACCCCCAGGTTCAGCAGGATGAGGCCGCGCGTGAACAGGTACTCCTTGCGCTCCGGAGCGAGCAGCATCGCCGCGTGCAGGAAGTCCAGCGCCGCGCGCGGCCGGTCCGTCTGGTCCAGCAGCACGGCGTAGGCCCGCAGCAGCGTGGCGGCGTCCGCCCCGCGCATGAGCGCGTCCGCCATCGGGGCCCACTCCTGGCCCGCCTCCTCCATGACGTCGTCCGCGAGCTCGCTCGCCGAGTCCTTCTTGCGCGGCAGCGTCAGCTCCTCCAGGCCTGCCTTCAACGGCTGGACGTCCAGCGACGTGGCGCACGCGCGCGCCGTGGCCAGCAGGGCCTCGCGGTAGCGCCGGTCCGCGCGGGCCTCCTTCGCCAGCTCGCGCCACCCCTCCGCGCCCCGGGCCAGGTTGGAGAACACCGGCGAGCGCGCCAGCGTCCGCTCATCCATCGCCCGGCCCAGGTCGCGCGTGAGCACCACCGCCCGCTGTGCGTCCAGCAGGGACCACTCGCCACACGCGAGGTTGCCTTCCGCCCGGCCCTCCTCGAAGTGGACGCGGAAGTCCGCGTACGCGTTCTCGGCGCGCGCCCCGCAGCGTCCGTGGCGCAGTCCGTTCTCGAACTCGGCCTCCCAGAGGAGCTGGCCCTGCAGGTCCCAGAAGCGGGTGAGGCCGTGGCGCTCCGCGTCCGCGTTGAGCGTCACCCGGGCCCACTGGTTCAGGTCCTCGCGCAGCTCCGCGTCCTCGGGCAGGTGGGCGGGACGGGTGGGGTAGGGCTCTCCGGTGGAGGGCACCACGCGCTGGCCCTGGCCGTCGAAGTGCATCACCTGTCGCACGGTGCCGTGCTCGTAGTGCATCACCGTCTTGCGCACGCGCTCGCTCACGCCGCCTTCGTGCATGCGCTCGGTGGTGAAGTGCTCGGACGCGACCCAGGTGCGCGGGCCGTGGAGCTGGCCCTTCTCGAAGGCGCCCTCCTGGGACACCGCGCCGTCCTCGTGGAAGCGCTTGAAGGGGCCGTGCGGTGTGCCCTGCTTCATGATGCATTCGTTGCAGAGCGTGCCGTCCGCGCGCCAGTACCGCCACGTGCCGTGCGGCCGTCCCGTGACGTCCTTCGGCCCGAAGGACCACTCCTTGTCGCCGTCGTCCCAGGTGGCGCCCTCGGGGACGCCGGAGGGGCGCTGGCCCGCCTCGGTCCGCTCGCGGTTCGCGAGGCGGCGCTTCTCCTCGGCGACGTCCACGGCCCGCAGCGCGCCCAGCAGCCGGTCCAGCGCCTCGGTGGACAGCGCCTCGGAGACGCGGTGGACCTCCAGGCCGTCCTTGAAGGCGACGAGCGTGGGGAAGGAGTCGATGCCCAGCGGCTCGGACACCGCCTCGTGGGCCTCCGCGTCCAGCCGGGCGAAGGTGATGTCCGCGAACCGCGCGGCCGCCTCCGTGAAGACGGGAGCGAAGGTGTGGCAGGGCTCGCACCATGGGGCCCAGAAGTCCACAATGCACATGCCGGGCCGCTGGGTGACTGCCTCGTAATCCTCCGGGGTCAATTCGACCGGAACACCTGCCAACGGGGACTCCTGCTCAAGGGGAGGGGCAGATAAGAGGGGCGCCGGAGACGCGCGTCAACCGGCACGTCACGGGGACGGCTGCTTCCGGAGGCTCCAGGCCTGTCCCCACGCTCCGCGTTCGAGCACTGGCACGCCGCTGCGTGGCCGGAGCTTTCGGACCTCCTCTCCGCCGCGGACGACTTCGCGGTCGTCGAGCCCTTCATCGACTGCGAGCGAGACGTCCGCTGCCTCGCGGTGGGCGAGCGCGGGCTCGAAGGCAGATGTCGACACGCGCAAGGACCACGTCATCGGGTCGCCCCGGCGGCGGCGCGGCGCACGAACTGGTCCGACAGTCGGACCAGTTGGGACCACCGCCCTGGCCAGGGGGGGGCCAAACCATCCGGGCGCACGAACTGGTCCGACAGTCGGACCAGTTGGGACCACTCCGGGAGGGAGGCGTGCGGCAGGGATGTCTCAATTTCTTGGAGGAGGGTTCTCGTCCCCGTTGGGGCTCACCGGTCGCGGCTCGGTGGAGGCGTCCGGGGCGTCCTGGCTGGCGGAGGCGGAAGCGGCGGTCATGTTCGCGCCCGTGGCGGGCCTTCTCTTCGGCGCGTTCGCGGGCAGTCGTGGCGTGGAGGTCCATGCGGCGGCGCTGGACGCTCTGGCGCGGTTGGCGAAGCGCCAGGACGGCAGCGGCGTGTCGTGGATGCGCCTCACCCGGTGCGCTACGGGGATTCCAGGCGCACCCTGCGCGTGAAGCGCTGAGAGTCCAGGAGGCGGCGGTGGCTCCGTCCACCGCCGCCTCCATCCGAGCCGCGCTTCAGTCGATCTGCAGCTCGGAGATCTTGTGCGGCTTGTCGCTGATGAGGTCCATCAGCTTCCCGAAGCCGAAGGTCAGCAGGCCGATGCCGGCGCCCACCGCCATGCCCAGCGGGCCGCCAATCGCGCCCACCGCCACCGCGCCACCCAGGCTGCCCGCGATGCCGACGGCGCCCTTGGCGATCTGCGCGCCGTCGTTCACCTTCGCGCCGTTGACGATGTCCATCACGCCGCCGCCGCGCCGCCCACCGCGCCCAGCACGTTGGCCGCGCCGCCCGCCGCCTTGAGCGCGGAGAGCGCCTTGCTGCCGGCGCTCGCCGTCACCCCGGCCACCTTGCCGATGCCGCCCATGCCCTTCACCGAATCCAGCACCGTGCTGGTGATGGCGTTGCCCACCTTCGGGTTCGCCAGTGACTTCGCCCAGGGCATGCTCTTGGCCGCGGTGGGGGGCGTGGTGGTGGTGAGCGCGCCCGCGTTCTTGAAGTCCTTGATGGCCTCCGTGAACGCCTTGCCACCCGTGTACATGTTCACCGCGCCGTTGGCCGTGTCCGACACGCCCTTCACGATGTCCGGCATGTTGTTCTCGCGGATGCCCCGCGCCAGCGACATGCCGCCCGCCACCACGCCCGCCACGCCGCCCAGCGCGCTCGCGCCACCCTGCGCCGCGTTCAGGCCCTTGGAGAGCGTGTCCCTGCCCAGGATTTCCGTCGCCTTCGCCGGCAGCCGGCCCGCGTCCTGGCTCAGGCCCTTGAGGACGTTCAGCGCCTGCGCGCCGCCGCTGTTGGCGTACTGGTTCACCGTGTTCGCGGTGTAGATGGAGGCCTGCTCCAGCAGCACCTTGCCGAACGCATCGTCCTTGAAGGCCTCCGCGTCGGTGACGTCGCGCATGTCGGCGCCGCCCTTGCCGGACAGCTGCATCCGCTCGCCGTCCTTGCCCACCTCGTGGATGCCCTTGCGGCCGTCCGCGTCCGTCACGGTGGTGCGTGAGTTCACCAGCTGCGCGCCCTCACCGGACAAGAGCGACGTGTCCTCCTTGAGCGCGCTCTCCGTCTTGTCGTCCTTCGTGCGCTTCGTCTCCAGAGACTCCTGGAGCTCCAGGCCCTGGTCGGTGGCCTTGCGGCTGCTGTTGTAGTGCTGCTCCAGGTCGGCGCCGTCCGGCTCGCGGCTCTTCGAATCCATCTTCTCGATGGAGCCGTCCTGGCCGTAGGTGGTGGAGGACTCGCCGTTCACGGGCACGCGCTTGGAGGAGTCCGCCTTCTCGAAGGTCTTGCCCTCGTACTTCTCCTTCACCGTGCTGCCCTCGCGCGTCCGCTCCGTCTTGATGGTCGCGTCCGGGTAGCCCTCGATGAAGGTCTGCGAGTCCAGCCGGTCCGCGCCCTTCTGCAGGTCCACCGTCCAGCGCTTCGGCGGGCGGCCGTCGCCCGTCTTGTCCGCGTCCCAGTTCTCCCCGCCGCCCTTGCCGTACTCGTCACGGACCTTGTGCAGCTCGTCCATCGTGTGGGGGCCGGAGCCCGCGAGGTGCGTGTGGCCGTCCAGCGTGCGGTCCACGTAGGACGTCGCCTTCACGGTGTCCTGGGAGAAGTCCTGCACGCGGCTGTACTGCACGTCGCCCTGCGAGCCGTCCTCGCCCGGAGGCGGAATCGTATAGGTGTACGTGTCCGCGCGATCCACCGGCTTGTCGAAGTCGAACGGGCCCTTGAGCTTGTTGTCGATGGAGCCGCCTCCCTTCTGCTGGTAGTAGGCCGTGCGGCTCGTCTGCGCGCCGCCGTCCGCCTGCGAGTACGCGTCGGTGATCAGCCGGTCGCCGTCCTTGTTCGGCTCCATGTGGACCGCGTTGCGCGTGTACGTGAGGCCCTTGTCCTTCGTCTGGGAGATGTCACCGAAGGACTTGAGGTCGGCCGTCTCGTTCTTGTCGCCCTTCCACTCCGCGCGCTCCACCAGCGAGCTGCCGTCGTCCTTCAGCTCCAGCCGGTCGCGCTTGTTGACGCCGTCCTCGTAGGCGGCCGTGTCCATCACCACCGCGCCGTCCTGCTTCGTCGCGACGGAGCGCTCCACCACCTCCTTCTGGCCGTTGACGCGGGTGAGCTCCACCTGGGTGTCGGACAGGCGCTTGACGCTCGCGCCTTCGGGCACCTGCTCCTTGCCGTCCGCCATGGCGAAGAGCCTGTCGGCCTCCTGCGCGGTCTTCTCCCGCAGGGCCTTCTGCGCCTCCACCGTCTCGGTGCGGCGCTCGCCCACCGTCTTCAACTCCACCGCCTGCTTCGCCTTGTCCTCGCCGGACACCGTCTGGCGCTCCACCGGGGCCGCGCCCGTCGCCGCCAGCCCCACGCGCAGCTCGGGGACGCCCGCGGGCCTCACGGCCGTGGCGGCGGCCTTCACCGCGCCGCCCACGCCGCTGAGTTCCGGGCCCGTCGCGGACTTCACGGCCGTGGCGGCGCCTTCACCGCGTCGCCCCGCGCCACTGAGCTCCGGGCCCGTCGCGGGCTTCTTCGCGTCGAAGCCGTCCGCCACGACGGCGGGCTTCCTCTCCTCCACGGGCGCGGCCTGGGGGGCGGCGGCCGGCTTCTCGGTGACGGCGGGAGGGGCGACGGGAGCAATCGGCTTCCGGGTGACGGGGGCGAGGGCCATGGAGGGCTCCAGAAGGGGGAGGGCTGCGAGGACGGCGATGCAGGCCCCCATTGCGGCCGGCGTGCCACCTCCGGAGGACGCCCCCGGTTCCTGTTTCCAGGGGGTTGCCCCCCACCCCGTGCGCGAGCGCTGATGACTGCCGTCAGGCGCTGATGACCGCCGTCACCAGGCAGGCAGCCGTGGTTGACGCATCGCGGAAGGATGTTCGGAGCAGGTGAGGGCCGGCGGTAGACTCGCGGATCAGGTGCACCGACCATGACCAGACGAGACACCGGCAGGGGAAGCGCAGGGACGGGCCCGTTGGACTCCGCGCGCTCGGGCGCCGGCACGGGCCGCGGCACCGGCCCCGCGCCCCGCCGCGCGGAGGACGTCCCTCCCGTCCCCCAGGTGGGCCGCTACCTGCTGCTGCGCAAGCTGGGGCAGGGCGGCATGGGCGTGGTGTACGCCGCCTATGATCCGGACCTGGACCGCAAGGTCGCGCTGAAGCTGCTGCACCCGAACGCCAACCACGACAACGAGGAGGCGCGGTCCCGGCTGTTGCGCGAGGCGCAGGCCATGGCGCGCGTCTCCCATCCCAACGTCATCCCCGTCTTCGACGTGGGCATGTGGGGCGACCAGGTCTTCGTCGCCATGGAGCTGGTGGACGGCGGCACGCTGGGCTCGTGGCTGAAGGAGGCGAAGCCGTCCTGGCGCGAGGTGCTGGAGCGCTACCTCCAGGCGGGCCGGGGGCTCCAGGCCGCGCACGAAGCGGGGCTGGTGCACCGCGACTTCAAGCCCGCCAACGTGCTGGTGAGCCGCGCGGGCCGCGCCTACGTGACGGACTTCGGGCTGGCGCGGCAGGTGGGCGACGGGCCGGAGGCCGCGGCCTCGCCGGAGGAGGCCCAGCTGCTGGAGGCGTCCGACCGGCGGATGCTGGACACCACGCTCACCGAAGCGGGCCTGCTGGTGGGCACGCCCAATTACATGTCCCCGGAGCAGTTCCGGGGCTCGCAGCTGGACGCGCGCACGGACCAGTTCAGCTTCTGCGCGGCGCTCTACGGCGCGCTCTACGGCACGCGCCCCTTCGACCCCGGCAGCATCAAGGCCTACGCGTCCGCCAGCCGCGGCGCGGAGGAGGCAGCGGACGGCACGCAGTCGCTGGGAGGCACGCAGTCCCTAGGCGGGACGCAGTCGCTGAACGCGGCCCGGCGAAGGCCGCCGTCGCGCCACCGCCCGCGCTCATCCGCTGAGCCCCCGCGCGACGCGAAGGTGCCGGCTGGGTGCGGCAGGCGGTGCTGCGCGG
>NZ_JBKGHJ010000327.1:0-10119 GCF_046520365.1 Corallococcus sp. 4LFB | reverse complement strand
GCCTCCGCGCGCGCTCAGGAGTGGCGCGGCCAGGAGTCCTCGCTGCCCGCGTCCGGACGCAGCCTGCGCACGGCGCGCAGCAGCAGCTCCTCGTCGCGCGGGTTGGCCAGGAAGCCACGGGCCCCCAGCCTCCGCGCCCGGTCGAAGCCCTCGTCGTCGGACGTCGCGTGCACGATGAGCGCGGCCCCGATGCGGACCTCGCCCGCCAGCAGCCCCTCCATGGCCTGGAGGGGGGCGAGCACCACGTCGCTCCCACGCGTGTGCAGCACCTCCAGCGGCGTGGCGACGCGTGAGGTGATGCCGTTGCGCGCCAGCGTGCGGGAGATGAGCACCGCGGTGACGGGCGGCCAGCCGTAGAGCATCAGCGGCGGGCTGGGCGCGGCTGGACGGCGCGGCTGTGGCGCGGGGCCCTCCGTCTCACGGATGCCGTAGAGGGCGCTGAGCGCGCGGGACAGGGCGCCGTCGGAGGCCAGGTGCGGCTCCACGCGCGCCTTGCCGGACACGGCCCGCACGTCATCCACCGCGTCCAGCGACAGCGGGGCGGGCACGGCCAGGTGGAGCACCTCGCGGTCCTCGCGCGTCTCCAGCTCCAGCGGCACGACGCCGTACTGCCGGGCGATGCGCGCGGGCACCAGCGCGGTCAGGGAACGGTCGAGCGGGTGCCGGTCCAGGTCCACGGCGTCCACGTCGAACTGCACCGCCAGCCCGCGCAGCACGTCCGCCTCCGTGCACACGCCCTCGCTCACCAGGGCGCGCCCCAGGGGGACGTGGACCTCGTGGTGGTGCACCAGCCCCAACCGGAGCTGGCCCTTGTCGAGCACCCCCAGCTCCAGGAGGATCTCCCCCAGCGGGCGTCTGGATCCGATTTCCATGTCCACTCAACGTGGCAACCCGCCCGGCGCGCGACGACGGTCGGCCGGGGGCCCGTCCGCCCGCCTGCCCTCAGGACGCGTGAGGGGGGAACAGCGCCTCGTAGGCCTCCGGCTTGAAGCCCACGGTGACGGCGTCCTTCGTGACGAGCACGGGCCGCTTCACCAGCTTCCCATCCTTCGCGAGCCACTCCACCAGCTGCGCGTCGGAGGCCGCGTCGACCTTTTCCTTCCCGAGCGCGCGGTAGCTCTGGCCGCTGGTGTTGAGCCACTTGCGCACGGACACGCCGCGCTTCGCGATCCACTGGCGCAGCTCCGCCACGGTGGGGGGCTGGTCCACGATGGGGCGCACCCGGTGGGCCACGCCCCGCGCCTCCAGCCACTTCACGGCCTTCCTGCAGGTGTCACAGCCGGCGTACGCCAGCACGAGGATGTCGTCGGACATGCGCGGGCTTCTACCAGACCGCCCCCGCGAACAGTCAGCCGGGTGCCTGTGTTCCGGCCCGGAGGGCAGGCGGGCCGGCGTGCTCCGGCACCTGTCCCCTGGGGCGACGAAGCGCATCCTTCTCGAAGCCATCCCATTCCGTGGAAGGAGACGCATGGAGGGCACTCGCGCGGAGCCCATTCCCACCCTGGACGAACCGCTGGTGCTCCCGGCGCGGCGTCGGCGGGGCTGGTGGATTCCGGGGGCGCTGGTGCTCATCGCGCTGCTGGCGTTCATCCTCTCGCGGCACACGGAGGAGCAGCACTTCCTGGAGCTGGTGCGGCAGGCCCGGCCCGCGTGGCTGCTGGTGGCCGCCGCGTGCCAGGTGGGCACCTACCTGTGCGTGTCCGGCATCTGGTGGATGGTCCTGCACCGGGCGCGCATCAAGACGTCGCTCTGGGCGCTGGCGCGGCTGTCGCTGATGAAGCTCGCGCTCGACCAGGTGATTCCCACCGGCGGCGTGGGCGGGTCGCTGCTCGTCGGGCGCGGGCTGCGCCGCCAGGGCGCCAGCCCCGGGACCTCCGCCGGCGCGGTGCTGCTCACGGTGCTGTGCTTCTACCTCGCGCAGGCGCTGGGCGTGGGCGTGAGCCTCTTCTTCCTCTGGCGAAGGGCCGAGCTGAACGACTGGATCCAATGGCTCGTCACCGGCTTCGGCGTGGTGGCGCTCATCATCCCCATGGCCATCCTCTGGGCCACGCGGCACCGCGAGTGGAAGCCGGGCCGCTTCGCCCGGCGCATCCCGGCGCTGGGCACCCTGCTCAAGGCCATCGCGGAGGTGCCGCCCGGCATGCTGCTCAACCCCGGCCTGCTCGCGCGCGGCGTCGTGCTCCAGCTGGGCGTGTACGTGCTGGACGCGGCCACGCTGGGCGCCATGTTGCGCGCCATGGGGCAGCAGGTCCCGCTGAGCACCGTGTTCGTCAGCTTCATGGTGGCCTCCATGGCGGAGACGGTGTCCATCATCCCCGGCGGCGTGGGCACCTACGAGGCCGCGTCCGTGGGCATGCTCAACCTCTTCGGCGTCCCGGTGGAGGCCGCGCTCGCGGGCACCCTGCTCCTGCGCGGCTTCACCCTGTGGCTGCCCCTGCTCCCCGGGCTGTACCTGCTGCGCCACGCCTTCCGCCGCCCCGCGCCCGGAGGGCAGGCAGGCTGACGGCACCGCGAGCCGGGGAAGGCCGTAGCGCCCCGCCACCGCTTCCCGTGGCCGCCCGTCCTGCGCGATGGTTCGCTCCGCGTGGACGACACCGGTATCGGAGAAGATGCCTCCATGAACCTGGGCCCTGCGCTGTTCCTCCACCCCGGCGTGAAGGTGCGGCCGTGCGAGTGGGGGATGGGCGTCTTCACCGACGCGTTCATCGCGGCGGGAGCGCTCATCGAGGAGTGTCACTACCTCAAGGTTCCGCGGCAGCAGTGCCAGGGCGAACCGCTCGACGACTACGTCTTCGAGGTCCGCTGGCACCGCGACGAGGCGCCCCGCCAAGGGGAGTGGGTCGCGCTCGTGATGGGCTACGGGATGATCTACAATCACGCGAGCGACCCCAACGCGTCCTACAGCCGCGCCGAGGACCGCGATGTGTTCCGTTATCACGCACTGCGGGACATCCACCCCGGGGAGCAGATCTTCATCAGCTACGGGGACCCCTGGTGGAAGGCGCGGGGCGAGGAGGTCCCGCCCTGAGTCGCCCCGCAACGTGTGCGCACCTGACAGGTGCGTGCGCACTTCCTGCGCCGTGAGGGCGGCTTCTTCCTCGGGGCAGTTTGAAACGCCGGGAAATGAAATCCCCTCTGCGCGCGTGGGGGGCAACCAGTACAATGCCGTCCGCCTGTGCGCCGGTCGTCTGTCAGGCCGTGCGGGTGCGAGGAATGCCAGACATCATGCCATTGCGTCGTTTCTACCTGTCCTCCGCTCTCGTGCTGTCCGCCGCGGCCTGCACCGGCAACATCGGTGGGCAGGACGCGGCACCTGAAAGCGCGGCGGCGCCCGCGCGCGTGCGCCGGCTGACGCGCGACGAGTACAACAAGTCCGCCTCCGCGGTGCTGGGCACGCCCGTGGACGTCGCCCAGGGCTTCGCGGCCGAGGACACCATCCTCGGTTTCTCAACCCATGAGCGGCTCCAGGTGACGTCGCTGCTGGCGGATCAGATCGACACCGCCGCGGTGACGCTGGCGGAGCAGGGCAAGTCACAGCTGAGTGACCTCTACGCGTGCCCCTCCGGCAAGACGCAGGATGAGTGCGCGCGGTCCTTCATCCAGCGCGTGGGGGAGCGCGCCTTCCGCCGGCCGGTGACGGCGGAGGAGGAGGCGGACCTCCTGGCCCTCTTCAACCAGGGCAAGCAGGGCGGGACCATGGAGACGGGCGCGGAGCTGGTGCTCCAGGCCCTCTTCTCCTCCGCGTCGTTCCTGTACCGCACGGAGCTGGGCCCGGACACCGCGCGCAAGGGCCAGGTCGTGGAGCTGACCTCCTACGAGGTCGCCTCCGAGCTGTCCTTCATGATCACCGGCGGTCCGCCGGACGCCACGCTGCTGTCCGCCGCCAAGGCCGGCACGCTGTCGTCCCCCGACGAGCGCGAGGCGCAGGCGCGCCGGCTGCTCAAGACGCCCGCCGCGCAGCTGAAGCTGCGCCAGTTCTTCATCGAGTGGCTGGGGCTGGGCGGCCTGTCCAAGGTGAACAAGAACAACCTCGTGTACCCGGACTACAGCGTGGACTTCCGCGACTCCATGGTCCGCGAGCGCGACGCGTTCATCGACTCCGTCGTGAAGGACCACGCGGGCTCCGTGGAGGAGCTGCTGGGCGCCAACTACTCCTTCGTGGACGAGACGCTGGCGAACTTCTACGGCGGCCTGGAGCGCACCAACGTGGACGACGACACGGGCCTGGGCCGCGTGACGCTGCCCCCGGAGCGCCAGGGCATCCTCACCCAGGCGGGCGTGATGTCCACGTACGCCCACTTCGACTCGTCCTCGCCCATCAAGCGCGGCAAGTTCGTGCTCACGCGCATGCTGTGCCGCACGGTGCCCGCGCCGCCGGCCAACGTGTCCACCATCCCCCCGGCCCTGTCGGAGAACGCCACCACCCGCGAGCGCTTCGCGGCGCACACCAACAACCCGAACTGCGCCGGCTGCCACAAGATCATCGACCCCATGGGCTTCGGCATGGAGGACTTCGACGGCCTGGGGCAGCACCGCACGGAGGAGAACGGCAAGCAGGTGGACGCCAGCGGCGCGGTGATGGCCGCGGACGGCACCACCAACCTGGGCAGCTTCACCGGCGGCGCGCAGCTGGCGCGCTACCTGACGAAGAGCGAGGAGCTGGCCAACTGCGTGCCGCTCCAGTTCGTGCGCTACGCCATGGGGCGTGACCAGCACGCGTCGGACGCGGAGCTGCTCGCCGCCATGCGCTCGGGCCCCTACCGCACGGACCACCTGAAAATCACCGAGGCGCTGGTCAGCCTGGTGCGCTCGGCTTCCTTCACGCAGCGGCGTCTGCCCACCCGTTGAGCTTTGACCTCCATGCCCCGCGACTTCTCCCGACGCAGCCTCCTGAAGCTCCTGTCCGGCACGGCCATGGCGGCGCCCTTCGCGCACCTGCTCACCAGCTCCGTGGCCGAAGCGGCCGACGCCGCGCCCCTGCGCTTCATCGCCCTGTTCACCCCCCATGGCTTCCTGCCGGAGTACTGGACGCCCCAGGGCAGTGACACGGGCTTCAACATCGACTTCGAGAACTCCGTCCTCCAGCCGCTCCAGCGCCACCGCGACAAGCTGCTGGTGCTGGACGGCCTGGACTACCGCGTCCTCTACGAGCACGGCCGCACCGGCCACGAGGGCGGCCCCGTCACCTTCCTCACCGGCAGCGAGGTGGAGGTGTCCAGCGGTGACGAGCTGCCGTCCGGCCCGTCCCTGGACCAGGTGATTGGCAACGCGGTGGGCGGCGTCACCCAGTTCCGCTCGCTGCAGCTGCACGCCTTCGAGCAGTTCGGCGCCCAGCACGTCTACAACAGCATCTCCTTCACGGAGAACGGCTCGCGCGTGCCCTTCGAGCTCAACCCCGCCAACGTCTACAAGCGCCTCTTCGGCAGCCTGGGCGGCTCTCCCGCGGAGGCGCAGGCCATCCTGTCCAAGCGCAAGAGCCTCTTGGACTACCTCATCAAGGACGCCACCCGGCTGAAGTCCCGGCTGGCGGCCGCGGAGGGCACCAAGCTGGACACGCACCTGGCGGCGCTGCGCGACATCGAGCGGCGGCTCACCAACACCGGGGCGCTCAACTGCGCCCGGCCGGACGCGCCCTCCGACGCGCTGAGCGACCTGGGCGACATCAACAACATGCCCGGCCTCACCGAGCTGCACATGGACCTCATCGCCCGCGCGTTCGCGTGTGACTTGACGCGCGTGGTGACCATGACCATCCCCGGGCCGTCCATGCCGTGGATTGGCATTGACGAGGACATCCACAACGACATCGCCCACCGCACGGACACGCAGGCCGAGCCGGACCGCACGAACATCCGCCTGCGCATGGTGCAGGTGCAGCGGTGGTACGCCGAACAGGTGGCGCGCCTCATGGACAGCCTGAAGGCCATCCCGGAGGGCAGCGGCACGGTGCTCGACAACACCCTCATCCTGTGGGGGAACGAGCTGGGGGACGCCGCCGGCCACATGAACGTGTCCATCCCCACGGTGCTGGCGGGCGGCGCGGGCGGGAAGTTCCGCATGGGCCGCATGCTGTCCCTGCGCCCCGGCAAGGACCCGCTGGGCTCGTGGCCCGGCCCGGGCAGCCCGCTGCCGGGCGCGGTGGAGCACAACAAGCTGCTCACCTCCATTGCCCAGGCCTTCGGCGTGAACGTGGACCGCTTCGGCCACCCGGACTACACGGGCACGCTGCCCGGCCTCACCTGAGCCTCACCTGAGCCCGCCCGGGCTTGAAAAGACAACGGGAGCGGACCCCTGGGGCCCGCTCCCGTTTTCATTTCAGGGACGACGAAGGTGGGGACTACCCGCCGAGCGCGCCGTTGATGAGGGGCGCGAGGATGCTCATGCCCGCGTCTTCCTTGTTGTAGTTGTTGGCCGGCTCGTAGATGCGGACGCGC
Organism: Corallococcus sp. 4LFB; assembly: GCF_046520365.1. Taxonomy (NCBI): domain Bacteria; kingdom Pseudomonadati; phylum Myxococcota; class Myxococcia; order Myxococcales; family Myxococcaceae; genus Corallococcus; species Corallococcus sp. 4LFB. The sequence goes on along the minus strand of NZ_JBKGHJ010000327.1, from coordinate 3,685 downwards.
TGGTTGCCGCCGATGAAGCGCGACAGGAAGACGTCCATGGGGACCATCTCGCTGTGGCAGGCCCAGGACTGCCAGGGGCTGGAGACGTACTCGTACCAGTACTTCTTCTCCATGCGCTGGCAGGCGTGCGCGCCCACGAAGGTGATGATGGTGCTGCAGTGGCTGGCGTTGATGTCGCGCTGGTGCGGGATGAAATAGCTGAAGTTGTTGTACTTGTTCAGCTCGTTCACGAACGCGTCCTGGTCCACCTTCCAGTACGCGTGGATGGACGCCTCGTCGTTGGGCGTCTTGAAGCGCTCATACGAATAGCGCGAGTAGTTGTAGTCCATCGTGTAGCCCGTGTACGCGAGCTGATCGTTCGGGAACTCCGTGGCCACCATGCGGTTGATGGTGCCCATGTCGTTGATGTTGAAGCTGGCCGGCAGCTGGCTGAACACGGAGTCCAGGTTCCACGACGAGCGGATCTTGTCGTGCAGCGGGCGCGACAGGGAGTTCGAGTTCGGCGCCATGAAGATGGGGCCGGAGTCGTTGATCATGTACCCCTTGGCGGGGTTGATGGCCTTGCGGATGAAGTAGTAGCCGGCGGAGGTGGACGTGCCGCCCGCGCTGTAGCCCGTCACCAGCAGCTTCTGGACGCTGGGGAAGTTCTGCTTGGCGTAGTTCGCCGCGGCCAGCGTGTTGTTGTAGCCGTTGTGGTACCAGGTCAGCGGCGCCTGGCCGCCCGTGGTGTCCACGTACGTCTTGGCGTTGTTGCCGATGTGCACGTCGCCCGTGCAGTACGGCATGTAGACGATGTTCCAGTCCTTCGTGATGATGTCCTTGCGGTCACGGAAGGGCAGGCCCGGGTCCGCCCCGTTGACGATGGGGGACACGTACTTGGCCGTGAACTGCGTCATGTAGTCGTCGGAGATGCCGTTGGGGTTCGCCGCGCCCAGGATGCCCAGGCGGCCGCTACAGGAATCGTAGTCCCAGCACGCGCCGCCACCTTCCATCATGAACAGCAGGTTGGGCGAGCTCGTGCGGTGCACGAAGAACTTGTACTGCGAGCCGTTGCCGCACTTGAGGCCGGGCAGCGCCACCTTCTGCCAGGCGTAGTTGTTGCCGCCGTCCACCAGCACGTCGACGATGCCTTCCACCAGCACTTCGGCACGCGCGGTGCCCACGGGGGCGGAGAGGGCCAGAAGGCTCATCCAGAGAAGACTTCTCATGCGGCTTCCTCCAAGGGGGAGTGAATGGGGTTGCGGCCGCGGATGATACGTCTTTGTTTATCAGCCGGAAGCAGGGAAACTTCGCTACCGGTGAAAATAGTGAATTCCAAGGCGGGTGCAGCATTCCATCCGGGAGGACTGGGGTTGCTGTCTCGCGTCAGCCGGGCGCCGAGGATTGACGCGCAACGCCATGTTTTAAATGTATCAATTGCGCGGTGCGTTGGCGGGGTGGGGTGACACGGGTTGCGGCGGGTGTGGGCCGCGCGGTATGGCCTTGGGCATGAGCACGCACGCGCGGTGGAAGCTGCCCCTGGGCACGGCGGGAGTCCTGGTCCTGGCGGTGGGGGCGTGGCTTGTTTTGGGCGGACAGGTCCCGGAGGACGGCGCTCCGCCGGTGGCCCCCCCCGGCGGTCCAGAGCCCCGCGGCGCCCCCGCCGGTGTTCGCGTCCACGCCCGCGGTGCCCCGCGCGAAGGACGGCGGGCTGGACCTGGTGGGCGCGCGCGGCGCAGGTGCAGGCGGCGCCGGAGGAGGAGGCCGGCCCCTATCCGGTGGACCTGGAGGCGCTGCGCGCGAAGCTGCCGGGCAACCTGTACTGGGAGAATGACGTGCCCACGAAGGACCCGGAGGAGCTGCGCCGCCGCGAAGGGGTGAAGGCGAAGTGGAACGCGCTCTACGGCAAGGTGCTGGCCAACGAGGCGACGGAAGAAGAAGTGCACCAGTACTACGAGCACCGCCGCCAGGTGTCCGAGGACGCCATCACCTTCGCCACCACGATGCTGCAGGACTACGGCGACAAGCTGCCCTCGGAGCACAGGGGCCTGCTGGAGCTGAGCGTGAACCTGCACCGCGCGCGGCTGGCGGAGCTTCCGCGCCAGGAGTCGGACGCGCTGGCGCGCCGGGAGGCCCACGCCGAGCGGCAGAAGGAGTGGCGGGCCGGTGGCGGCCGTCAGCCCTGAAGCTCTTGAGCCCCGGCAGCCCTACGCCGCGCCGTCCGCGCCGGGGAAGGTGCGGATGAGCGGCGAGCGCACGGCGGAGGAGGCCACCCACAGCTGGTGGGAGGAGCGGGTGACGGCGACGTGCAGCCTGCGGCGGGCCTCGTCGTCCGCGGGGTAGGCGCGCGCGGTGACGTCCGGCAGGACGACGTAGTCGAACTCCAGGCCCTTCACGTTGTCCACGTCCGTCACGTCCACGCCGGGCTCGAAGGAGAAGTCCCCCTCCAGCACCAGCCGCGCCCAGGGCATCTCCTTGATGACGCGGTGGAAGGACTGGGCGGCCTCACGGCTGCTGGCGATGACGCCCACGGACGCGTGCGGCTCGCGCAGCACCAGGTCGCGCAGGGCGTCCCCCAGGAACAGCCACGCCTGGGCCTCGTCGGGGAAGTGGTGGAAGCCCACCGGTGCCCCCTCGCGGCCGGCGCGGGCGGCGTTGGCCGGGGACTGCGTGCCCAGCACGTGCTGCGCCAATTCCACCACCGGGCGCGGGCAGCGGTAGGACACCTGGAGCCGGCAGGTGGCCGCGTCGCGGAGGCCCAGCTCCTCCAGGGCGGCGTCCCAGCCGGCGAAGCCCGCCGCCGTCTGCTGCACCTCGTCCCCCGCGAGCGTGCAGCTGCGGCTGTCGCCGAGCAGCTGGCTGACGACGAAGAGCTCGAAGAGGGAGAAGTCCTCCGCCTCGTCCAGCACCACGTGCGCCAGCCGCTCCGCGCCCAGCGCGCCCCGCTGCGCCTTGAGGAACATGAGGATGGGCAGGTCGTCCGGGTCCACCGTGCCCGCGAGCGCGTCGGGCGTGTCCGCTTCGATGGCGCGCCCGTCCACGGTGATGAGGCTGTCCGCGTCGTAGCCCTTGTACTGGCGCGCCAGCGGCGTGGCGGTCTGCTGCTTCGTGTGCTCCATCACCTCCGCCACCACGGTGCGCGGCAACTCGCCCTTCGCGTCCGCCACCACGGCCTCCAGGAAGGCGCGGTCCAGGTACGCGTCCGCCAGCTTGATGCGCAGCCGGTCCAGCGTGGGGGGCAGGGCCTTGCCCTTGAACACCGGCACGCGGCCGGCCAGCGCGCGGCGCAGGGCGGGGTGGCGCTTGAAGCGCGTGACGAGCGCGGGCGTCTCCGGGGAGAGCTTGATGCCCGGCAGGCTGAAGGCGGAGCGCGCCGTGGCCAGCGACCAGGCCTCCAGCGTCTCCACGGACACCTTGCCCAGGCCCAGCGGCGCGAGCAGCCGGCGCGTGAGCCGGGCCAGGCCCGCTTCCGGGACGACGACCTTGGTGCGCGCCTGCGGGTAGGTCTTCGCGTCGTCGAAGACGACCTTGGCCAGCCGGTGCAGCGCCACCGTCGTCTTGCCGCTGCCGGCGCTGCCCAGCACCAGCAGGGGCTGCTCCGGGCCGGTGCTGACGGCCGCGTACTGCTCCGCGTCCAGGAGCGCCGTCACGCCGAAGGCGTCCTCCACGTGCGTGGCGCCCCGGCCCACGCCCAGGAAGCCCGGCC
>NZ_JBKGHJ010000326.1:0-10188 GCF_046520365.1 Corallococcus sp. 4LFB | reverse complement strand
CTCGAAGCCGTGCGCGAGGCTCGTGGCGGGGAACAGCGTGTCGCCCAGCGCGGCCACCGCGCCGCTGATGCCCAGCACCAGCATGCCGGCCACGCCCAGGCCCAGCACCGCGCCCACCGTGCCCTGGCCCCGCAGGGCCATGCGCGCGCGGCCCCGGGACGCCCACACGACCATCGTCTGCGCGCCCACCAGGAGGAAGGTGTTGGTCAGGTGCACGCCCATCCACACCGCGCGGCCCAGGCGCGCGTCCTGCGCCACGTACTTGAGCAGCACGATGCCCGCGCCCACCAGGCCTTCGGTGAGCATGAACACCAGCGCCCAGAACGCCGCGCGCCGGCCGGGGTGGCCCTTGGGGAACTCGCGCCGGCCCCACACGTAGAGGGCGACGGCGAGCACCGTGGCCAGGCCGCTGGTGAGCCGGTGCGTGTACTCGATGAGCGTCTGGACGGAGGGCGCGCGGGGCAGGACCTCGCCGTTGCAGACGGGCCAGTGGTCGCCGCAGCCCGCGCCGGAGCCGGTGGCGCGCACGAACGCGCCCCAGAGGATGACGCCCAGGCTGTAGAGGAGCACGCCCTGGCTGAACCACTGGAAGCGGCGGGTCGCGGCGGTGGGAAGGGTCATCGTGCCCTCCCACTACCGCATCCCTCCCCGGGGGACCACCGCGCGCCCGGGGCCGCCTGCCCGCCGCGCGCCAATGGCTCAACACCTGGGCTTATGGGCGGCCCCGCGCCAGTCCCCAAGGCTGGGAGAAGTTGTTAGCGTCACCGCGTGCCCCGAGACCGCGAAGCGCCCCCTGCCTCCCTGCCTGCCCACGACGCGGCCGAGCGCCTGCGGCGGCTGGAGGCGGCCATCGAGGAGGGGCGGGCGCGCAAGGACGCGGCCCTGGAGGCCTGGGTGCGCCGGATGGGCCGCCTGCCCACCGAGAAGGAGCGCGACCGCTGGGAGCGGGAGTGGGAGCGCGGCGCGGAGCGGGAGCGCCAGCGGTGGGAGAAGCAGTGGGAGCGTGAGTCGAAGGACGCCCTGCGCCGCGCGGAGCGGCAGGCCAAGCGCGACGCGTACCTTGCCCAGCAGCAGGCGCACCGCGACGCGAAGCGCGCGGAGCGGGCGGCGCGGGAGGAGGCCTCGCGCAACCCGGTGGTGGGCGTGGGGCAGCTCGTCGTCGCGCTGGCGTGCATCGCCACGGTGGTGCGGCTGCCGCAGCAGTACTGGTGGCTGGTGTTCGTGGCGCTCGCGTTCTTCAAGGGCGCCGCGAAGCACCTGCGCCCGGCCAACAACCCGCTGCTGACGCGCGTGGAGGAGCCGCCCGCGACGGTGCTGCCACGGGAGCAGGTGCCGGAGGCGCCCGTGGACCCACGCCTGAAGCGCGTGGACGCCGTCTGCGAGAAGCTGCTGGCGGAGCTGCGCGCGGGCAAGGGCGTGTTGCAGGAGCTGGTGCGCTCGCCGGAGCGCACCGTGCAGGACCTGCGCAAGAGCTGCCATGAGCTCATCCGCCGTGAGCGCGAGCTGCGCACGGTGGCGCCGCCGGAGGACGTGCGGCGGCTGGCGGACGAGCGCAAGACGCTGGAGACGCGCTGGGCCGCGGAGGAGGACGTGGTGGTGCGCGACCGGCTGCGCGCGGCGTTGCAGGTGCTGGACGAGCAGGTGCGCCAGCGCGCGGAGCTGACGCGGGCGGCGGACCGGCTGGAGGCCGAGTACACGCGGCTGGCGTACACGCTGGAGAACCTCTACGCGCAGGTGCTGCGGGTGCGCTCGGCGGACGCGGCGGACGCGGACGTGGCGGGCGCGGGCCTGCGCCACAGCGTGGAGCAGCTGGGCGCGGAGGTGGACGCCGTGACGTCCGCGCTGGAAGAGGTGCACGGCGCGCCCATGGATGGCCGGGTGCGCACGCGCTGAAGGGGCGTGGGCTATTCGCCCGCGTGCTTCGACGGGGGCGGTGCGCCGGACGGGCCGGTGATGCGGACCGTCTTGGCGTTGACGAACTCGCGGATGCCCAGGTCGGCCAGCTCGCGGCCGTGGCCGGAGTGCTTCACGCCGCCGAAGGGCAGGCGCGCGTCGGAGGCGACGAGCGCGTTGACGAACACCATGCCGGCCTCGATGCCGTCGATGAGCCGGCGCTGCTCGTTCGCGTCCTGGGTCCAGACGCTGGCGCCCAGGCCGAAGGGCGTCGCGTTGGCCAGCTCGATGGCGTGCTCCAGGTCGCGGGCGCGCAGGAGCGTGGCCACGGGGCCGAAGAGCTCGTCATGGAAGGCGGGCGCCTTCGGGGGCGGATCCGCCAGGACGGTGGGCGGGTAGAAGTTGCCGGGGCCGCCCTGGGGCTTGCCGCCCAGCAGCAGCCGGGTGCCGGCCTTCACGCTCTCCTGCACCTGGGCGTGCAGCCCTTCGAGGATGCCGGGCGTGGCGAGCGGCCCCACGTCCGTCTTGGGGTCCATGGGGTCGCCGACCACCATGGCCTTCATGCGCTCCACGAAGCGGCGTTCGAACTCCTGCGCGATGGGTTCGGCGACGATGAAGCGCTTGGCGGCGATGCAGGACTGGCCGTTGTTGATGAGGCGCGCGGACACGGCGGTGTGCACGGCCTTGTCCAGGTCCGCGCTGGGCATGACGATGAACGGGTCGCTGCCGCCCAGCTCCAGGACGACCTTCTTGATGGCCCGGCCCGCGGCGGCGCCCACGGCGCGGCCGGCGCCCTCGCTGCCGGTGAGGGTGACGGCCTTCACGCGAGGGTCTTCGATGACGCGGTTCACCTCCGAGGTTTCGATGAACAGGGATTGGAAGGCGCCTTCGGGGAAGCCGGCGGTGCGGAAGATTTCTTCCAGGGCGATGGCGCACTGGGGCACGTTGCTGGCGTGTTTGAGGAGGCCCACGTTGCCGGCCATGAGGGCGGGGGCGGCGAAGCGCACGACCTGCCAGAAGGGGAAGTTCCACGGCATGATGGCGAGGACGGGGCCCAGGGGCTGGTAGCGCACGAAGGCGGTGTCGCCATCCACGTCGATGGGCGTGTCGCGCAGGAGCTTCTCCGCGCGGGTGACGTAGTAGCGGCACGCGGTGGCGCACTTGATGGACTCCGCCTTGGCGGCCTCCAGGGGCTTGCCCATCTCCTCCGTCATCATGCGGCCGAAGCGGTCGGCCTCGACCTCGAGGATTTCAGCGGCGCGGCGCATCCAGCGGGCGCGGTCGGCGAAGGACGTCTCGCGGTAGGAGCGGAACGTGTCCGCGGCCCGTTGCAGCTTGCGCTCCAGTTCCTCGGACGAGAGCACGTCGAAGGTGCGCAGCGTCTTGCCGGTGGTGGGGCTGATGGTGGCGATGGCCATGTGCGGGTGCCTCCCGGTGCGAACGTCTCCGGGTGATAACAGGCCACATGCCCCTGACAATGCCTCCGGAGCCCGAGCGTCCAGGGGCGTACGCCGCGCGGCCGTGACTCAGGATTCCAGGGCAGTGGGCGACAGCGCATCCGACCGGAGTGCCGAGATGAACGTGTCCAGGTCCTCCGCCAGCAAGTGGACGCTGCGGGCGTGCGCGTCCCAGTAGAACACCCGTCCTGTTCCAGCGCCGCTCACCGCAAGGCAGATCTTGTCCGCGCCTTCCGTTGTCGCGATGGGGAGCAGCCCCGGCGGAAGGCGGTCTCGGAAGACCTCCAGGTTCCAGTCGAGGTTGCAGGACTCGACAGGGTCGTTGAGACCGAAGAAGAAATGGATCCGGCCGAAGGGATTTCCCGGCACGCCCTGGAGCTTGAAGAGGTCGCGTTCAGGGCGGCCACCATTGCTGGTCAGCAGGAACTCACGAAGCGGGACCGGGAGCTTGAGGGCATACCGCTGCTCGAACGCGGCAAGGTCCGCCTCGCTCAGCAAGGGTCCCATCTCGGTCGTCCGCACGAACCGCGCCATCATGGGCCTCCTGAGAAACCGCCGGTGTGTCCTGTCCGGGCGTGAATGGCGGTGGGAACCAGTTGCAGGGTGGCCCGATCCTGATGGTGATGCCAGGTCATTCCCTTGGGTGTTTCCCTCAAGCCCGCTGCCTTGTTCGCGGCGGCGAAGTCTCCGGCACGCGAGCCAGTATAGGGAACCCTCACCTCGGCCTTCACGACTCCGGCCGCCTTGAAATCAGGGTAGCCCTCCGCGTCGAAGGGGACGCCGGTTACCGGATGTGTCCTCCCGGCCAGATGCGCATTCCGGATGGGGGTGTCGGTGGACAAGCCTCCCGTGGACGCGCTTGAGGTTGTACGTGGCCGTTCGCGCTTGGCCTCCGCCAACATGGCCTGGGCCCTCGCCGCGTTGCCCCGGGTCTCATGCAGGGCCAGGACTCCTGCCTCTCCCCACTCGGCGGCGACGTAGGCATTCTCCCGGCGAGCCTGGAGGTACCGGAACACGTCACGGGCCGCGTTGACTCCCAGTTGCTCCTCAAGCCTGGCCACCACTGCCTTCAATCGCTCCAGGTTGAGGACAGTCCCGGAAGACTCTCGGAGTGTTCGTGCTCCCTTTCCGCCTGCATACAGCGCGACCATGAGCGCCGCGGGTGCCAACTCACGCGACGCCTGCTCGTACCTGCCCTCGGCCAGCGACGATGCTCCCTGCGCGGTTCCCGCCAACAGGTGGAAGAAGCCCAACGGTACGCCGAAGGTCAGGTGGTCAAAGCTTCCCAGCGCCACGCTGTCCGCAGCGAAGTGCTGCTCCATGAGGGCCCGCTCCACCTCGTCGAGGGCCTGGCGGTAGGGCAGAGGCAGTTGCTCGCGTTTGGAGGACAGGTCCAGGTAGCGGGCTCCCGCGCTCACCTCGCTGCTGGCCAGTGCATCCCGGCTGGCGCGGCCCAGGCCCCGGAGGACATCGCCGCTGCGTTCGGGACGCTCGGCATGTGTCTCAAACGTCAGGCCGCGCTCGTGCAGTTGCTCGCGGACCGTGGTCATCGCGCCCAGCGTCTGGCCAAGCTGCTTGTCCTGCGCCAATTGGTGAAGCACGGCACGCATCTCGTCATCGCATGTGGAGTGGAGGATGAAGAGGGCGAACACCTCGGCTCGGGCCACGCCGTACCGCTCGGAGGCGCTGATGAGAAAGGCCGAGCGTTTCCGGCTCAGGACTTCAGCGGCCTTCGCGTCCATCGGGCCCAGGGCGCCCAGCCGGACGGCGTCCCAGTCACTCAGTGACTCGACCACCCGGGCCATGTCCGTCCCTCGCTGCATGGCCACGAAGGCCGCGGGCGATGAACACTTCAGGAAGGGGGCGAGCACATCCTCGCTGGAGTCCTGGGAGTCAGGTTCGAATGGCACGGACGCACAGCCGGTAGCCAGCAGGACGACGCATACAAGCGTCAACCACCCATGCCATCGCATACGGGCCTCCTGTCGATGCCGCGATGAGAGAAGGCAACCACGTACCCCGTGACCGAACCATGACCGAACCACCGGGTGCCCACGGCCAACGCCCTGCTGGGCCCGTGGTCCCATGGCGTCGAACTCGTGGAGGTCCTGCATGGGAATGGCCGTGGGAGGCAGGGGCGGAGTGAAGTCAGACATCAACGTCACGCCGCTGGTGGACGTGGTCCTCGTGCTGTTGATCATCTTCATGGTCGTGACGCCAATGTCCCAGCAGGGCAAGGACGTCACCCTGCCCACCGCCGCCCAGGGGGAGACGCGCGACAAGCCCGAACCGCTCGTCTTCTCCCTCACCGCCGACAAGGCGCTGTTCGTCGGCAAGGACGCCTTCCCGGACACCGCCTCCTTCCAGGAGCGCGTCCAGCAGGAGCTGCGCACCCAACCTGACCGCAAGCTGCTCCTCAAGGCGGATGAGGCGCTGACGTGCGGCGACGTGCTCGGCGTCCTGCGGCAGTCGCGCGATGCCGGCGCGCGCAAGGTGTCCCTCGGCGTCTCCATGAAGAAGAACTGAAGGAGGACCGCCATGCGCTCCAGACGCCCCATCGTGAAGCCCCAGTCCGGTCTCCAGTCCGACATCAACGTCACGCCGCTCGTGGACGTGGTCCTCGTGCTGTTGATCATCTTCATGGTCGTGACCCCGTTGATGCGCGGCGAACTCCCGCTCCAGCTCCCCTCCGCGCAGCCAGCCCCGACCGAGGAAACCCCCACGTCGAAGGAGCTGCCCCCGGCCTCGTGCGCCTCACCGCGGACGGCACGCTCCTGCTGGAGGGGAAGCCCGTGAGCGAAGCGGACTACGTGCCGCGCCTGCGGGCCTTCCTGGAGGCCCGTCCCCAGGGACAGCGCGGCCTGTTCTTCCAGCCGGACGCCCGCGCGCCGTACACGCGGCTGGTCGCGGCCCTCGACGGAGCGAAGGCCGCGGGCGCCGAAGCCCTGGGCCTGTCCGTTGAACACCCCTGAGCACCTGGAAACACTCGCCGCGAAAAGCCCGTGGCCAGCCCGCACCCGCTGACCTAAGTCACGGCCATGTCGCGAGGGCCTTGGCGGTGGGTGTCGGGTTGGGACGTGATGGTGACGCGGCCCCTGGGGCTGCTGTTGCTCGTGGTCGCGTGCGTCCTGGGGTTCGTCGCCCTGTCGGACGAGGTGCATGAAGGCGACACGCAGGACATCGACGAGCGCATCGTGCGCTCCCTGCGCCGTCCGGAGGACCCCGCGATGCCCCGGGGGCCCTGGTGGCTCGCGGAGACCGCTCGCGACGTGACGTCGCTGGGCGGCTTCCCGGTGCTGTCGCTGCTCACCATGGCCGTGTGCGGCTTCCTGCTGGTGGCGCGCCGCTACCGCACCAGCCTCTTCGTCCTGGGCGCCATCGTCGGTGGGTGGCTCCTCAACGCGCTGCTCAAGAACCTGTTCCACCGCCCGCGCCCCTCGGTGGTGCCCCACCTCACGGAGACCCTGTCCACCAGCTTCCCCAGCGGCCACGCGATGCTGTCCGCCATCACCTACCTCACGCTGGGCGCGCTGCTGGCCCAGTTCGCGGAACACCGGCGCGTGAAGGTCTACCTCCTCAGCGTGGCCCTGGTCCTGTCCGTCCTCGTGGGCTGCACCCGCGTGTACCTGGGCGTGCACTACCCCACGGACGTGCTCGGCGGCTGGGTGGCCGGGCTCGCGTGGGCCCTGTTCGTCACCGTCGCCGCCCGCACCGTGCACCGCCGCAGCCCCTCCCTGCGCGAGGAGGCCCACCGCCCCGTGGAATGAGCCTTGCGCCCACGGCCCCCGCGCAGGATGAAGGGGCCTCCACCCGCCCATGTCCACCGCCCCCGTGAACATCCTCCGCCCCCTGCCGCCCGCGAGGCGCGGATGATCCAGGCGTGGCTGTGGCGGCTGGGGCTGGGACGCGGCCGGGTGCACGTCTTCTACGACGAGTCCTACCGCCTGCCCCTCTCCGGCATCGAGTCCGCCGTGGGCATCGAGCCGCGCGGCACCGACTTCACCACCTGGTACCTGCTGGAGGCCGGCGTGGTGCGCGCCGCGGACGTCCGCCACCCGGTGCCCGTCTCCTACGCCCAGCTCGCGCGCGTGCACGACGCCCGCTACCTGGAGTCCCTCTCCGACCCCGCGACGCTCGCGCGCATCTACGCCACCGACCCGTCGGAGGTCCCCGTGGACGCGCTGCTGGACAGCGTGCGGCTCGTGTGTGGCGGCACGCAGGGCGCGGCCCGGCTGGCGCTCGCGCGGCAGGGGCCCGTGGTCAACATGGCCGGCGGCTTCCACCACGCGCGCCCGGACAAGGGCGGCGGCTTCTGCACCGTCAACGACATCGCCGTGGCCGTGGCGGACCTGCGCGCCTCCGGCTTCGACGGCTCGGTGGCCGTGCTGGACCTGGACGCGCACCCGCCGGACGGCACCGCCGCGTGCCTCGCCGGCCAGCCGAAGGTGTGGATCGGCTCCGTGTCCGGCAGCGACTGGGGCCTGCTGCCCCCCGGCGTGGACGAGACGCGCGTGCCCGACGGGTGCGACGACGTCACCTACGTGCAGAAGGTGAAGGACCTGCTGTCGCGCATGCCCGCGTCGGACATCACCTTCGTCATCGCGGGCGGGGACGTGCTCTCCGGGGACCGCTTCGGGCGCGTGGGCATCACGCTCCAGGGCGCGCGCAAGCGCGACGTGGCCATCGCCGCCGCGCTGCGGGGACGGGCCAGCGTGTGGCTGCCCGGCGGCGGCTACCACCCGGAGTCCTGGAAGCTGTTCGCGGGCACCGTGCTGGTGCTCGCGGGCCTGGGCCACCAGCGCATCACCGCGCGCTACGACCCGTTGAGCGCGCGCTTCCAGCGCATCGCGCACCTGCTGGTGCCGGAGCAGGCGAACACCGCCGGGACGACGCAGGACTGGGAGCCCTTCTCCCTGGAGGACCTGGAGGGCCCGCTGCGGCTGGGGCCGGAGGTGCAGCCGCGCGTGCTGGGCCACTACACCGCGCAGGGCATCGAGTACGCCCTCTTCCGCTACGGCATGCTGTCGTACGTGGAGCGCCTGGGCTACAGCCGCCTGCGCGTGCAGGTGTCCTCCACCGGCGGCACCGGCGACCGCATCATGGTGCTGGGCCACGCGGGCGGCCGCGAACACCTGCTGTCGGACTCCGTGCTGGAGAGGAAGGTCCTCCAGGGGGAGACCTTCCTCTTCGCCAACTGGCTGTCCCTGCGCCACCCGCGCGCGCGCTTCAGCGACAGGCGCCCGCAGCTGCCCGGCCAGGAGGTGCCTGGCCTGGGCCTGTCGCGCGAGACGACGGAGCTGCTGCTCGCCATGGCCCAGCGCCTGGGCCTGGCCGGCCTGGCCTTCCGGCCCATGTGGTACCACCTGGCCGTCGTCGCGCGCGGCCGCTTCCACTTCTCCACCCCGGAGCGCCAGGGCCGCTTCGAGGCGCTGATGCGCGACCTGTCCGCGCTGTCGCTCGTGGAGGCCACGCGCGCCGTGGCCGAAGGGCGCGTGCGCCTGGACGGCCAGCCGTACCCGTGGGAGCCGGACGACATGCTCTGCCGCCTGACGCCCGTGCCCCTGGACGCGGAGGCCGTGGCGAAGGAGCGCGAGCGCTGCCACTTCACCGTGGAGCCGCCTGCCTCTGGCTGACGCCGCGCCCGTGGTAGTCATCACGGCGTGGACCTGGAAGCGCAACGCCGTGAACAGCACAAGCTGCGGCTGTCGTGGATGCCGTGGCTCTACTTCAGCCTCAAGCCGCGCCACCGCGAATGGGCGGAGGCCTGGCAGCGCGAGGTGCAGGACCGCCTGCGCGCGCTGGAGACCGTCGAAATCGCGGAGGGATGTTTCATCGCCCCGGAGGCGCGCATCTTCGCGGAGCCCGGCCGCACGGTGCGCATCGGGCCGGGGTGCAGCATTGGCGCGGACGCCTTCGTGCACGGGCCGGTGGTGCTGGGGCCGCGCGTCAGCCTCAACGCGCGCGTCAGCCTGGACGGCGGCGCGTGCGGCATCCGCATTGGCGAGGGCAGCCGCATCGCCACCGGCGCCACGCTCTACGCCTTCGACCACGGGCTCGCGCCGGACCGCCCCGTGCGCGAGCAGCCCGTCACGTCGAAGGGAATCGTGATCGGCCAGGACGTCTGGGTGGGCGCCAACGCGGGCATCACCGACGGCGTCACCGTGGGCGACCACGCGGTGGTGGGCATGGGCGCCGTCGTCACCCGCGACGTGCCCCCGTGGGCCATCGTCGGGGGCGTGCCTGCTCGCCTGCTTGGGGATCGCCGTCAACGCCCACGTTCCGGAATCCCCGGGGGCTGGGAGCCTCCAGACTCCGAGGGAAACCCCTGAGTCCCGGGCGGGTCCATTGACTTTGAAACATTCGAGCGCCTTATGCTTCGGGCCGCGGTGAAACGGAAAGAGGGCTCGGGCCGTACGCACCGGGTGCGTAGTCCCTTGTGTTCATGGCTGAGTCCGTTTCATTCGTGCTGAAGGAGGCCGAGGTGGCGCAGGAGCAACGCGAGACGGGGAGCGCCGCCGCGCCGGGGCAGTCCTCCGTGGCGAGCGACCTCGTGGACACCCGTCGCTTCCTGCGTGCCGGGTCACTCCTGCGCGAGGTGCTCTTCGAGCTGGACGCCGCGGGCCGGCTCCTCCTGGCGAGCCCCGCCTGGGAGCGCCTGGTCGGCGCGCCCGTGCACGCGTGGACGGGCCGCGCGCTGGTGGAGCTGTTCCACCCGGAGGACCGGGACCAGGCGCGCGCGCTGCTGCGCACGGCGAGCTCGCGCACGGACGTGCCCACGCGGCTGGAGCTGCGCATGTCCTCCGGCGGCCGCAGCCGCCGCTGGGTGGAGCTGGCCGCG
>NZ_JBKGHJ010000325.1:0-10239 GCF_046520365.1 Corallococcus sp. 4LFB | reverse complement strand
CCCGCAGCACGCCCGCGCGGGCATGGACCGCCGCCAGCCCGTCCTCCAGGCCCAGGCTGTCCGTCCCCGCGACGATGACCGCGCGCCCCAGCTCCCGGTCCTGCGCCGGCAGCGGCGCCTCCGCCCAGCGGGGCAGGTAGAAGAAGCCCTGCGGCCGCGCCTTGCGCTCGCGGAAGCCCAGGTCCCGCAGCTCGACGCACACCTCGCCCTGCTCATCCAGCAGCGCGACGTCGAAGCGCGCGGGGTCCTGCATCCGCACCCGTGCATACGCCCTGCCCGACGCCGGCAGCGGGCGACGCACGTCCACGCCTCCCAGCGAGAAGGGCAGCATCAGCGCGCCGGACGACGACGTGAGCGCGGCGACGGCCTGCGCGGCCGAGTCCAGCAGCTGCGGCGGGAGGCTCCAGCGGCTGCCCTCCGGCGCGGCACCCTCCAGGCGGCCCAGGGCCTCGCTCGCGTCGCTCCACACCTCGCGCAGGGCGCGGAAGGTGGGGCCGTAGTGGATCCCCATCCGGGCGAAGCGCTGGTGCAGCACCTCGCCGTCGACGTGGTGCGTGCTCCGGGCCTGGAACGGACGGAGCGCGAACGGTTCGGAGCCCGCGCGCTCGACCGCCGCCTCGATGCGTCCCTTGCAGTGCAGGACCGCGTCGTCGCCCTCGCCGGAGCGGACCTCGAAGAGCGCGTGGGCGCCCTTCTCCTCCAGCGTGGTCCACAGCACCTTCTGCCCACCGTCGAGGACGCAGGGCTGGAGCCAGAGCACCTGGGAGAGGGACACCGGCCCCTCGCCGTGCGAGGCCGCGAAGGCCTCACGGGCCAGTTCGACGTAGGCCATGCCCGGCAGCACGCCCGCGCCGTTCACGCGGTGATCCGCCACCAGCGGCGACGACGCCTCCAGCGCCGTGCGGCGGCGGACGGCCGCTGCCGGTGCCTGCACGGTCCGCGGGGCTTCGGGGAGGGCCGCGCCCATGACGGGCGTGACCCAGTGACGCTCCTGCGCGAAGGGGTACGTGGGCAGCGGCACGCGCAGGTGGGGACCCGGGAACAGCGCCGCCCAGTTCAGCGGCGCGGCCTTCACGTAGAGCGACGCCAGCGAGGAGAGCTTCTCCTGGGCCCCCTCCCCGTCCTGTGCGTCCGGCGAGGCCAGCTCCGCCATCAGCGTGCGGCCCAGCTCCTTGAGGAGCGGATCCACCTTCCGTCCCGCGTCCTGCGGGTCGGACGTGAGCTGGTACGGCACCTCGCGTCCCGCCAGGGCCGCCTCGATGCCGTCGAGCAGCTCGCGGTGGCTGCGCACCACGAACGCCGTGCGCGCCTTGTGGTGGGCCCGGCCCACGAGCAGCGTGTAGGCGAGGTCGCCCAGCCGGTGCGACTCACCGTGGCGGCGCAGCCAGGTGGCCATATCCTCCAGCCGCCGCGTCAGGGCCTCCTCCGTCTTGCCGGAGAAGACGACGAGGCGCGCGGTGCCCCTCGCCTCCCGGGGCGGGGCGGGCCGCGCGGGGGGCTCCTCCAGGAGGACGTGCGCGTTGGTGCCGCTGAAGGCGAAGCCGCTGAGGACCGCGCGCCGGGGGCCGTCGCCGGGAACGGTCCAGTCGCGCAGCGCGGTGTTCACGACGAACGGCGTCGCGGCGAAGTCGATGTTGCTGTTCTGCCGCTCGAAGTGGAGCGAGGGCGGCAGCTGCCGGTGCTGGAAGGACAGCAGGACCTTGATGAGGCCGGCCACGCCCGCGGCGGCGGACGTGTGGCCCAGGTTCGACTTCACCGACCCGAGGAAGCAGAACTGCTTGCGGTCGGTGTAGCGCGAGAAGGCCTCCGTGAGCGCCTCCACCTCGATGGGGTCGCCCAGCTTCGTGCCCGTGCCGTGCGCCTCCACGTACGTCACGGTCTCCGGGCTGATGCCGGCGCGCTGGTAGACCTGGAGCTCCAGCTCCGTCTGCGCGTCCGAGCTGGGCGCGGAGATGCCGTTCGTCTTGCCGTCCTGGTTGGTCCCGGAGCCCCGGATGACGCCGTACACGTGGTCGCCGTCGCGGAGCGCGTCCGCGAGCCGCTTGAGGACGACGACGCCCACGCCCTCGCCGGGGACGAAGCCGTCCGCCCGGTCGTCGAAGGCGCGGCAGCGCCCGTTGGGCGAGAGCATGCCGGCCTTGCTCATCTGGATGTAGGGATCCTCGGTGATGTAGAGCGTCACGCCGCCCGCGAGCATCAGGTCCACGTCGCCCGCGAGCAGGCTGCGCACGGCCAGGTGCGTGGCCACGAGCGACGACGAGCAGGCGGTGTCCAGCGCCAGCGCGGGCCCCTTGAGGTTCAGGAGGTACGCGATGCGCGCGGCGAGGATGGAGTTGGAGTTGCCCAGGAGCTGGAGCGCGGGGCTCCGGTCGGGGTCCGCCAGGCCCACCAGCCGGTTGTAGTCGTTGTTCATCACCCCGACGTAGACGCCGCAGCGGGCCTTGCTGAGCTGCTCCGGCGAGTAGCCCGCGTCCTCCAGCGCCTTCCAGGACTCCTGGAGGAACAGGCGCTGCTGCGGGTCCATCAGCCGGGCCTCGGCCGGGGAGATGCTGAAGAAGAGCGGGTCGAACTTGTCGATGTCCGACAGGAAGCCGCCCCACTTGCTGTAGGAGCGGTCCTTCTTCTTCGGATCCGGATCGAAGTAGCGCTGGATGTCCCAGCGCTCCGGGGGAATCTCCGTCACCGAGTCCACGCCCGCCGCGAGGTGGGCCCAGTACTCGTCCAGGTTCCGGGCGCCGGGAAGCGCGCGGACATGCCGATGATGGCGACGTCGGTGGACGCGGCCACGGCGGGGGCCGGAGCCGGAGCCGGAGCCGGTTCGGGAGCGCTCGCCGTGGGCTTGCGCTTCAGGGTCACGTGGAACGGAGGAGGCTCGGCCTCCAGCGCGTGCGCGTCCGGTGCGCGGGGGCGTTCGGCCACCGGGTTGGACACGCGCGGCGCGGGGGTGGAAGCACGGGCCTCCGGATCGGGGGTACGCGGCGCGGGGATGGGCGCGCGAGTGACCGGCTCGGCGGCCTGCGGGGCGGGCGCGGTGGTGACGGGTGCGGCCGAAGACGATGCGGCGGCGGGGACCTGCGCGGCCAGGTACTCGGCCAGCCGGAGGACGGACGGATGGTCGTAGAGCTTGTTGACCTTGAGCTTGAGCTGGAGGTCCTGGCTCAACCCCTTGGTCAGCTCCACCATGAGGATCGAAT
Organism: Corallococcus sp. 4LFB; assembly: GCF_046520365.1. Lineage (NCBI taxonomy): Bacteria > Pseudomonadati > Myxococcota > Myxococcia > Myxococcales > Myxococcaceae > Corallococcus > Corallococcus sp. 4LFB. Next base: position 7,045 of record NZ_JBKGHJ010000325.1, on the reverse strand, counting down.
CCAGCCCCAGCTCGAGGAAGTTCTTCTCCTCGTCGATGTCCCCGGGCTCGCAGAAGAGCACGCGCGCCAGGGCCCCCTTCACGGTCTGCTTGAGACCTTCCGACCGGGCCTGGGCCTCCGCTGGATTCACGGCGGGAGCAGCCGGCGGCGCGACGACCTCGGGCGCGGCGGCGCGGACGGTCTCGACCGGGGGCCACGGGGCCTCCTCGCGCGTCTCCCTCGCTGAGGTCTGCCCGGGCCGCCGCAGCTGGATCTTGGGTCTGTTCACGATGGGGACCTCATGTCGGGGGGGCGGCGGGGACGCCGGAGCGACCTCCGCGGCGGAAGGCGTGGGCCGGATGGAAACAGCGGGCGGCGGGACGACGGCGGGTGCGGAGGCCACGGGCTCCGCCGCGCGCTGGACCGTTGGCGCGCGGTGCTCGCCAATCCAGTGGCGCTTCCTCACGAACGGATAGGTGGGCATGGAGACGCGCTGCCGCGAACGCCCCGCATGCAGGGCCGCCCGCCAGTCCACGCGCGCCCCCGCCACCCAGGCACGCGCCAGCGCTTCGGCGTCGGCCGTCTTGTCCGGAAGCGATGCGGCCGCGTCAGAGGCCCCCCGGACGCGGCCGTGGAAGACAGCGCCCGAAGCAGGCTGCTCGGAAGCGAAGGCCTGGAGCGCGTCCGCCAGCGCCTCCTCCGTGGAGGCCACGACCGCGAGCCGCTCCTCCATCGCCTGCCGTCCCACCTGCGACGTGAAGGCGATGTCCGCCAGCGCCGCATGATGCGCCCCGCGGCCGCGCGCCCGCGCGTTCGCCACCAGGAACGCCGCCACCTGCCGCGCATGGACCCGGAGCCGCTCCAGGTTCTTCGCGGAGAGCACCAGCACCACGGGCCCGGACCCGGGCGCGTCCGGCCGGGGCGGCGCCACGTACTCCTCCACCAGGACGTGCGCGTTCGCCCCGCCCGCCCCGAAGGAGCTGATCCCCGCCCGGCGCGGCACCTGCCGCACGCGCCCGCCCTCCTCCACCTCCGGCCTGCGCCACTCCGCCAGCTCGCGCTGCACGTAGAAGGGCGACGCGTCGAAGTCGATCTTCGGGTTGGGGCGCTCCGAGTGCGGCGACGGGACGAGCATCCCCTCGCGCAGCTGCAGAACCACCTTGGTCAGCGCCGCGATGCCCGCCGCGGACTCCAGGTGCCCGATGTTCGCCTTCAGCGAACCCAGCGCGCAGAAGCGCCGCTCCTGCGTGTGCTCGCGAAACGCGCGCTGGAGCGCGGCCACCTCGATGGGGTCCCCCAGCGACGTGCCCGTCCCGTGGGCCTCCACGTAGCTCAGCGTGCGCGCGTGGACGCCCGTCTCCGCCAGTACGCGGGAGATGACCCGCTGCTGCGCGTGCGGATTGGGGACGGTGTAGCCGCTCGTCTTGCCCCCGGCGTTGACCGCGCTGCCGAGGATGACCGCGTGGATCCGGTCGCCGTCGACGAGCGCCTGCTCCAGCGTCTTCAGCAGGACGGCGCCCACGCCCTCGCCGTCCACGAAGCCGTCCGCGCCCTCGCCGAAGGCGCGGCACGCGTCCCCCCGGGACAGCATCTTCATGCTGCTGAGGGCGTGGTAGTGCATCGGGTGGAGGATGAGGTTCACCCCTCCCGCGAGCGCGGCCCGGCACTCGCCCCGGCGCAGGCTCTCACACGCCAGGTGCAGCGCCGTGAAGGACGACGAGCAGGCGGAGTCCACCGCGAAGCTGGGGCCGGACAGGTTGAGGTGGTACGAGACGCGGTTGGCCACGGACCAGTACGGGCTGCGCGCGGCGGTCCGCTGCCCGGAGCCCCACGCCTCCGACGCCACCCACCCGTAGCCGCCGTTCATCACCCCCACGAACACGCCCACGTCCCGGTCCAGCGACGGCGCGCTCACGTCGTAGCCCGCGTCCTCGAAGGTGGCCCACGCCACCTCCAGGAACTGCCGCTCCTGGGGATCCATCGCGTCGGCTTCGCGAGGAGAGAGGTTGAAGAACGCCGCGTCGAACGCGTCCGCGTCCGCGATGAACCCGCCCCACCGGCTGTAGATGGCCTCCGGCGCCTCCGGATCATCCGAGTGGAAGCGCCGCCAATCCCAGCGCGCGGGAGGGATTTCGCTGATGCAGTTGCGGCCGGCCTTCAGGTTGTCCCACAGCCCGTCAAGCCTCTCCGCCTGGGGATAGCGGCCACTCACTCCAACGATGGCGATGGCCTGGGCGCGGGCCCCCGGACGGCGGCCCTGCAGCAGGCGGATCAGCAGCTCCCGCTTCTCCCCCTCCGACAACGTCGGGCCTCTGGTTCCGTCTCCATTCATGGGCAGTACCCGCGGCCTTCCCCCGGCCGTCCCTCATTGAAATGGCCCACCCCGGACCCCGCTCCGGGTCCGGCTAGATAACAAATGGAAACGCAGGTGGAAACCAGATCTCGCTGATTAATCCCGTGACCTGAACTTCACCGGCATCCCTTTGATTCCTGGGGAGCGGGAGCGGCGGATCACGACTGCAATCCCTCCCCAGGAACGCTTATGCTGTTCTCCTTGTTTAAGCCCCGAAACGCGCTGTCACTGCGCAATCCGCCCACCCCGCAGCACCGTTCCCACAGGACACCACATGACCGAGCCGCATCTTTCGAATGGCCGCTACGTCGTCGTCACCTCGGACGGCCACGCCGGACCGCCGGCCCGCACGTTCCGGGACTACCTGGAGAAGAAGCACTGGAGCGCGTTCGACGACTACCTGAAGGAGAGCCGGGGCACGCCGGACGGCAAGCCCGCCGCGGCCCCCGGAGCGCCGGCGGAGGCTTCGTCGGACACCTTCGTGGAGAGCATGAAGACGATCGGCCTCTCCGAGGAGGCCGCGTCCGGGTTCACGGCGACGGTGTCGTTCGCGGACGCGTCGGAGAGCCTGTGGGATCCGGCGCGGCGGCTGGCGGTGCTGGAGAAGGACGGCGTGGTGGGTGACGTCATCTTCCCGGACGGCAACGTGGACAACGAGCCGCCCTTCGGCGCGGGGTACGCGCATGGCCGGCGCGGCATTGGCCAGATGGGCGGCGGCGAGCCGGGCAAGCAGCCGGAGCTGTACCCGGTGGAGCTGGTGGCCGCGGGAGCGCGCGCCTACAACCGGTGGCTGTCGGAGTTCTGTGCCACCAACCCGGGGCGTCACGCGGGCGTGGCCATCCTCCCGACGCATGACGTGGGCTTGATGGTGGAGGAGGTCAAGCGCGCGCATGCCTCCGGGCTGACGGGCGGCGTGCTGCTGCCGCTGCTGCTGCTGACGGAGATGCGCGGCTACAACGACCCCATCTACGAGCCGCTCTGGTCGGTGTGCGAGGACCTGGGCATGCCCGTGAACGTGCACGCGGGCGGTGGCCAGCCGCCGTACGGCACGTCGCCGGACGCGTTCCTCATCCGGATGACGGAGCTGAGCTTCTACGGCTCCGCGCCCCTCTGGTACATGATGTGGGGCGGCGTGTTCGAGCGGCACCCGAAGCTCAAGGTGGTGTTCACCGAGCAGTCCGCGTACTGGGCGCCGCAGAAGCTGGCGGAGCTGGACTTCTTCTACGACATGCCGTGGTTCGCGGCGGTGCGCCAGACGCTGCGCATGAAGCCCAGCGAGTACTGGGCGCGCCAGTGCTACGTGGGGACGTTCATGTTCCGCGAGGAGGCGGAGCAGCGGCACGCCATCGGGTTGAAGAACATCCTCTGGGGGTCGGACTTCCCGCACCTGGAGGGCACGTGGCCGCACTCGAAGAAGTCGATGCAGTTCACCTTCTCCGGGATGCCGTCGCTGGACGTGTCGATGATGGTCGGCGGCAACGCCATCGACGTGTACAACTTCGACCGGCAGAAGCTGGCCCAGGTGGCGGCGAAGGTCGGCCCCCTGGCCGAGGAGGTCAACAAGCCCCTGACGCAGAGCCCGCCCGGACACCTGGGCATGGGCTTCCGCTACGGCCTGAAGTCGGCCACGCCGCCGTCCACGTCCGCGGCGTAGCGCTCCATCCAGGGGCCCCTGCGTCCGGGGCCTCCTGGCTCGTTGAAGAGGGGTGGTAGCGTCCCGGGCGTGACCCCTGCTCCCACCCCGCTGGCCTCCGTCTTCCTCGCGGCCTCTGGCTGCGCGCCGGCTTCGCTTCCGGAGCCCGCGCGGCTGGAGGCCCTGCTCGCCACGGCGGTCGAGCGCGCCGGTTCGCGCTGGGCCGGCGTCGGGGTGGAGCCCCGGGCGTTCGTCGCGTTCGTCGCGGAGCGGCTGACGTCCCCTCCCGGCCCCTGCTGGCGGGCGCTCGCCGGGGACTCCCCTGCCTTCTCCGAGCTGTACCTGACCTTCGGGTGCCTGCGGCGCCAGCGCGCCGCGCTCCAGTTCTTCGAGGACGGCTACCTCCGCGAGGTCGGCGCGTTCGTGTCCGGGGTGGACCGCTCGCCCGCGTTCGTGGCGGAGGTGCGCCAGCTGCTGCGCGAGCGGCTGTTCACCGCGGAGCCGGGCGCCGAGCCGAAGATCGCGGAGTTCACCGGCAGCGGCGCGCTGGGCGGCTGGGTGCGGGTGGCGGCGCTGCGCATCGCGCTCAACCTCAAGCGCTCCGAGGCGCGGGCCGACGCCGCCGTCCAGGACTCCGTCGAGACCGCGTTCGGCGAGCAGCTGGGGCCGGAGCTGGAGCACCTCCGCTCGCGCTACCGCGAGGCCTTCGCGGAGGCCGTGCGCGCGGCGCTGGGGCAGCTGTCCGACCGGGACCGCACCCTGATGCGCCTGTACCACGTGGAGGCGCTGGCCCTGGAGGCCATCGCGGCGCTCTACCGCGTGCACATGTCCACCGTCTCACGCTGGCTCAGCCGCGCCCGCGAACAGGTGGCGGAGACCACGACGCGGCAGCTCTGTGAACGCCTGGGGGTCGGCGCGTCGTCGGTGGACAGCATCGCCGCGCTGGTGGTGAGCCAGGTGGACTTGAGCCTCACGCGACTGCTGGGCCCGGGGGGCTGAACTTTCGCTGCAAGGGTTTTTCCGGCCGGTGTCAGGGCGTCGAAAGGCCCCTTCCGGGCCTCACCGAGGAAAGCCCATGCGCATCCCTTCCTGGCTGTCCGCCGTCACCCTCGCCGCCGCCGTCTCCGCCTGCGGACCCTTCCCGGAGGACCCCGGCTCCGTCCCCACCGAGGTGCAGTGGCCCGGCGAGGCCTTCTATCCGGAGGGCATCGCCGCCTCGAAGGACGGCACGCTCTACGCGGGCAGCCTGGGCACGGGCGCCATCGCTCGCGTCAAGCCGGGAGCGCTGGGAGCGGAGGTCTTCGTCCCCGGCCGCGCCTCCTTCGGCGTCTACGGGCTCGCGGTGGACGAGGCGCACGACACGCTCTGGGCCTGCACCTACGACGACCTGCTTCCGCCCGCGCAGCCCTCGTACCTGACCGCGTACGCGCTCTCCACGGGCGCCCAGAAGGCCAGCCACGCCATGCCCGGCCAGGTCAGCTTCTGCAACGACGTCACCGTCGATGCCGCGGGCAACGTGTACGTGACGGACTCGTTCGGCAACGCGGTGTTCCGGCTGCCCATGGGAGGCACGGCGCTGGAGACCTGGTCCGCGGACGCCGCGTACGAGCCCTCCGAGCCGGGCCTCATCACCCTCAACGGCATCGCGTACGACGGGGCCAGCCGGCTCTACGTCGTGAAGAGCGACACGGGCGCGCTGTTCGCCATCGACATCCAGCCGGATGGGAGCGCGTCCGCGCCGGTCACCCTCCCGGTGACGCCCGCCCTGGAGACGCCGGATGGGGTCGAGTGGGTGGACTCGGGGCGGCTGCTCGTCGTGGAGAACACGGTGGGACGGGCGTCCATGGTGACGCTGGGTGAAGGCGGCGGGGTGAAGGAGGTGCTCGCCAACGGGTTCGTGGAGCCGACCGCCGCCGCGCTCACCGAGGACGGCGCGTGGGTGCTGGAGTCGCAGATGGGCTTCTTCTTTGGCACCCCGGGGACGCCGGCCCTGCCCTTCCGCGCGTACCGGATCGCGGTGCCCCCACTTCTGCCCTGAGCTCGAACGCCCCTAGAGTCGCGTCCCACCATGTCGGGATGTCCCTCCGAGGAAACGATCCTGGCCTTCGTGGAGGACCGCCTGCCGCCAGAGCAGCGCGGCCTCGCGGAGGCCCACCTCTCACGCTGTGAGGGCTGCGGCTCGCTCATCGCGGCCGTCGCGGCGACGTGGCACGCGGAGGGGCGGCTCGCGGAGGCGGCCCCTCCTCCGCGCGCCTTCGCCCCGGGGGAGCAGGTGGGGCCCTACGTCATCGTCGAACATGCGGGCAGTGGCGCGATGGGGGACGTGTACCGGGCGCGCGACGGCAGGCTGGGGCGGGACGTGGCGCTGAAGGTGCTCCCGGCGCGGTTCGCCCAGGACGCGGAGCGGCTGGCGCGCTTCCGGCAGGAGGCCCGCGCGGCGGGGGCGCTGTCCCATCCGCACCTGCTCACCCTGTTCGACGTGGGCACCCACGAGGACGTGCCGTACCTCGTCACCGAGTGGCTGGAGGGCGTCACCCTGCGGACGCGGCTCATGCGGGGACCGCTGCCGCTGGAGCAGGTGTCGCGGCTGGGCATCCAGCTGGCGCAGGGGCTGGCGGCGGCGCACGCGCGCGGCGTCGTCCACCGCGACCTCAAGCCCGCGAACATCTTCCTCTGCGCGAACGGGAGCGCGCGGATCCTCGACTTCGGACTCGCGCGGCTCACCGAGCGCGCCGAGGACGCCGCGCTGACCCAGAGCGGCGCGGTGGTGGGCACCGCCGGCTACATGGCGCCGGAGCAGATCCGCGGTCAGGGCGTGGACGCGCGCGCGGACGTGTTCGCGCTCGGCGCGGTGCTGCACGAGGCCGTGAGCGGCCAGGCCCCTTCGGCGGGACCAGCCCGGTGGAGCGGATGAGCGCCGCGCTCCGCGATGAGCCGCCCGTGCTGCCGGGGGAGCTGGGGACGGTGATCGCGCGCTGTCTGGCGAAGGCCCCGGGCGACCGGTTCCAGTCCGCGCAGGACCTGTCCTTCGCGCTGGAGTCCATCGCGGCGCGCGGCGTGCCACTGGCCGTGCGGCGGCG
>NZ_JBKGHJ010000324.1:0-10266 GCF_046520365.1 Corallococcus sp. 4LFB | reverse complement strand
CCACGCCCACGCGGTGCGCCTGCACGTCCTTCGTCGTCCGGCCCCACAGCCGCGCCATCTCCCCCGGGTGCGGCGTGAGCAGCACGGGCCCCTTCGCCCGCCGCAGCACCGTCAGGTCCTCCGCCACCGCGTTGAGCGCGTCCGCGTCCAGCACCGCGGGCACGTCCACCGACGCCAGCAGGTCGCCAATCAGCGCGCCCGTCTCCGGGCCCCGGGGGATGCCCGGCCCCATCACCAGCGCGTCCTTGCCCTCCAGCGCGGCCTTGAGCGCCTCCAGGTCGCCCTTGCCCAGCGGGCCTTCACCCGGCAGCGGGACGCCCATGATCTCCGGCGAGTGCGCCATCACCCACGGCAGCGCCTCCGCGCGCGTGGCCACCGTGACGAGCCCCGCCCCGCTGCGCAGCGCGGCCAGGGCCACCATCGCCGCCGCGCCCGTCTTGCCAGGGCTGCCCGCCACCACCAGCACGTGGCCGTAGGTGCCCTTGTGCGAATCCGCGCGGCGCTTCGGCAGCGCGTCGCGCGCGTCCTTCTCCTCCACGCGGAACAGCTCCGCCCCGGACACCGCGCGCGTGGACTCACCGCCCAGGCCGATGTCCACCCGCCGCACGTCGCCGCACAGCGACGCGCCGGGCTCCAGCTCGTGCGCGGGCTTCACGAAGCCGAAGGCCACCGTGACGTCCGCCTCCACGCACGGCGAGAAGGGCTCCGCCGTGTCGCTCTGCAGGCCGGACGGCACGTCCGCGGCCACCACCTTCGCCCCCGCGCGCCGCCACCGCGCCACGGTGCCGATGGCGTCCGCGAAGACGCCCTCCGGCGCGCGCTTCAGGCCGGTGCCGAAGAGGGCGTCCACCACCACGTCGCCCGGGCCCGCCTCCGGCAATACCTCGAAGGCGCGCGGCGACTCCCCGAAGCCCTCCAGCGCCTGGAGGTTGCGCTTCGCCTCCGGGGTGAGCTTCCCGGTGTCCCCCACCAGCGACACCACCACGCGGGCGCCCCCCTCCAGCAGGAAGCGCGCGGCGACCAGGCCGTCCCCGCCGTTGTTGCCGGGGCCGCCACAGCACCGTGAAGCGCCCGCCCGGGCCCGCGAGGCTCCGGGCGGCCTCCGCGAGCGCGCGGCCCGCGTTCTCCATCAACACCCCGGACGGCATCCCGTGCTGCTCTTCGGCGGCCTTCTCGGCCTCACGCATCTGGACGGCGGTGAGCACGCGCTGCATGGCTTCCAACCTCCCTACTTCGTCTGGAGCACCACCGTGGCCGCGGCCACGCCGGCATCATGGGTGAGCGCGAGCATCGCCTCCCACCCCCGCGCTTCCATCACCTCACGGGCCACGCCGGAGAGCACGAAGCGCGGCGGACCGCCCTCGCGCACCACCTCCATGTCCCGCCACTTCACGCCGGGAGGCACGCCCATCGCCTTCACCAGCGCCTCCTTCGCCGCGAACCGGGCCGCGTACGCGCTGGCCGCGTCATGCCGTGGCGCGCAGTAGGCCCGCTCCCCGTCGGTGTACACGCGCTGAAGGAACGCCTCCGCGCGCGGACCGCTCAGGATGCGCTGGATGCGCTCGATGGAGCAGAGGTCCAACCCCAGGCCGACGATGGGCATGGCCGGCTACCCCGGGTCGCGCATCAGTTCGAGCATCTCGCGCACCGCGCGCTCGAAGCCCACCAGCACCGCGCGCGCCACGATGGCGTGCCCGATGTTGAGCTCGTCGATCTCCTGGATGCGCGCGATGGCCTGCACGTTGTCGTAGTTGAGCCCGTGGCCCGCGGCCACGCCCATGCCCAGCTTCGCGCTCGCCTTGGCCGCGTCCACGATGCGCGCCAGCTCCCGCGCGCGCTCCTTCTCGTTGCGCGCCTCGCAGTAGCGGCCCGTGTGCAGCTCAACCCGGTCCGCGTTCACCTTGTGCGACGCGCGCACCTGGTCCAGATCCGGGTCGATGAACAGCGAGACGGCGATCTCCCCGTCCTTGAGGTTCTTGATGATCTTCGCGATGGACTCGCGCTGGCCGGCCACTTCCAGGCCGCCCTCGGTGGTGAGCTCCTCGCGCCGCTCGGGGACGAGCGTCACCACGTCCGGCTTGTACTCGTAGGCGATCTTCACCATCTCCGCGGTGGCGGCCATCTCCAGATTCAGGAGGGTCTGCACCGTGTCGCGGAGGATGCGCAGGTCCCGGTCCTGGATGTGGCGCCGGTCCTCGCGCAGGTGGATGGTGATCTGCCGGGCGCCGGCCAGCTCCGCCATCGCCGCGGCCGTCACCGGATCCGGATACACGGTGCGCCGCGCCTGACGCAGCGTCGCCACGTGATCCACGTTGACACCCAGTCGCTGTCCCATCGTCCCGCTCCTTGCGCTGGCGCGGTGCGGGAGGGTCCAAAGGCCCGGGCCCGCGCCGGCCCCTCTATTCGTGGCCGGCGTCCGGAAGTCAACCGCTGTCGCTAGCCGTTGAGCGCCTTGGAGAGCGCCTCGACGATTTCGCGGGCGTACGCCTCGTTGCGCGCCGCGTCCTCGCCCTCAACCAGCACGCGGGCCTTGGGCTCTGTGCCGGAGAAGCGCACCAGCACGCGGCCGGCGTTGCCCAGCTTCTGCTCCACGTTCTTGATGGCCTTCATCACCGTGGGCAGCTCCCCCAGCTCGCGCTTCTGCTTCACCACGACGTTGAGCAGCGTCTGCGGCACCGGCTGGAAGATGGAGGCCAGCTCCGACAGCGGCTTCTGCTGGCGGCACATCACGGCCAGCAGTTGGAGCGCCGCGAGCGTGCCGTCGCCCGTGGTGGTGTGGTTCAGGAAGATGAGGTGGCCGCTCTGCTCGCCGCCCAGGCTGTAGCCGTTGCGGCGCATCTCGTCCACGACGTGCCGGTCACCGACGCGCGTGCGGACCACCTTCACGCCCCACTGCGCCACCGCGCGCTCCAGGCCGATGTTGCTCATCACCGTGGACACGAGCGTCTTCTTCTTCAGCTCCTTGCGCGCGACGAGCTCCCCCGTGCAGATGGCCATGATGGCATCGCCGTCCACGACGTTGCCCTTCTCGTCCACGACGATGAGGCGGTCCGCGTCGCCGTCCAGCGCGATGCCCAGGTGCGCGCCGTGCTTCACCACGGACTTGGACAGGCCCTCCGGGTGGAGCGCGCCGCACTTGTGGTTGATGTTCTTGCCGTCCGGGGACACGCCCAGCGCGATGACCTTCGCGCCCAGCTCCTCCAGCACCGAGGGCGCCGTGCGGTACGCCGCGCCGTTGGCGCAGTCCACCACGATGGTCATCCCCTCCAGCGTCAGCTCCCGCGGGAACGTGGCCTTCAGGTAGACGATGTAGCGGCCCCGCGCGTCGTCCAGGCGGATGGCCCGGCCAATCTTCGTCGCCGTGGGGCGGATGTTGTCGATTTCGCCGCTGGAGACCAGCTCTTCAATCTTGGCCTCCGTCTCGTCCGGCAGCTTGAAGCCGTCGCGCCAGAAGAACTTGATGCCGTTGTCCTGGTACGGGTTGTGGGACGCCGAGATGACGGCGCCCGCGTCCGCGCGCATGGACGTGGTGAGGTTGGAGATGCCGGGCGTGGGCAGCGGGCCCACCTGCTCCACGTCGACGCCCATGGAGATGAGGCCGGCGGACAGCGCCTGCTCCAGCATGTAGCCGGACAGTCGCGTGTCCTTGCCCACGATGACGCGGTGGCGGTGCGGACCGTTGCGGATGAGGTACGCCAGGGCGCGCCCGAGCTTCATCGCGACCTCGGCCGTCATCGGATAGACGTTGGCGACGCCACGAACGCCGTCCGTGCCGAACAGCCGCTCCGTCTTCTGCGCTTCCTTGGGGGGCATGTCCATCCTGTACGCCATGTGCGCCGCTCCACCTTTCCCATTGCCGGAAGGGCTCCGGCCACTCACGTCCGGGGGCTTATACCCCGTCCGGCACGTGGGCCCGAAGCTAGGGATGCGGTGCCACCCAGGCAAGCACCCGGGCGTGCGGACCTGAACAGCCCGGACGCCAGGGCTTGTCTCCGTCAGCCGCCGTACAGGTCGCCGCCACCCCGGGCGCTCCGGATGGCGTCCGCCACCGCCAGCGCGTCCCGGGCCTCCCCCACGTCGTGCACCCGCACCACGTCCGCGCCGCCCAGGACGGCCATGGCGGCCACGGAGCCCAGGGTGGCCGCCAGGCGCTCCTGGGGGCCCTTGCCGCCCGTCAGCTTCCCCAGGAAGGACTTGCGGCTGGTGCCCACCAGCAGGGGCTGCCCCAGCCCGCGCAGCTCTCCCAGCCGGCGCAGCAGGAAGAGGTTGTGCTCCAGCGTCTTGCCGAACCCGATGCCCGGGTCCAGCAGGATGCGCTCGCGAGGGATGCCCGCCTCGGTGGCCTGGAACATCCCCTCCTCCAGGTAGTCCATCACCTCGGCCACCACGTCGTCGTAGCGGGGGGCCTGCTGCATCGTCTTCGGCGTGCCCTGGGTGTGCATCAGACAACACGCGGCGCCCGCGGCGGCCACCACTCCGGCCAGCGCCGGGTCCGAGTGGAAGCCGGTGACGTCGTTGATGAGGTGGGCGCCGGCCTTGAGCGCCTCCTTGGCGACGGCCGCCTTCATGGTGTCCACGGAGATGGGCACGGTGGAGCGGCGCTTGATGCCCTCCACGACCTGGAGGACGCGCGACAGCTCCTCCTCCGCGGACACCGGCAGGGAGCCCGGCCGGGTGGACTCGCCGCCCACGTCCAGGATGTCCGCGCCCGCGTCCACCAGCTTCAGCGCGTGCTCCACCGCGCTGGAGGCGTCCGGGAAGCTGCCGCCGTCGGAGAAGCTGTCCGGCGTCACGTTCACCACGCCCATGAGGTACGTGCGCGTGCCCCACTCGAACCGGCGCCCGCTCAGGGTCAGCGCCGGCATGGGCGGGGGCGACAGCACCTCCTCCAGCACGCGCGCCAGGCCGTCCGTGCGCGGGGACCTGCGGGCGAGTGAAATCAGCCGGTCGAACTGCTGGCGGCTGCCGGACAGCAGCACCTCGCCGGGATGGTCCACGTGTCCGCCCGGCGTCCAGGTGGGCAGCTTCTCGCGCTCCTTGGAGCCGTGCGGCGGCACCAGCTCCTCCTCGTAGGAGGGACGGCCGCCGGTGACGAGCACGTGCGCGTGGCCCAGCTCGCGCGTCAGGTGTTCGCGGCCGCGGGGGGACAGGTTCAGGCGGCGGAGGACCAGCGACAGGTCGTCGGGACGGTCTCGCGAGATGAGGCGGGCACGCAGCACGGTCAGGTCCCCCTGGGGAGAAGCGCGGGGACGGCAGCGAACCCAGGTCGACCGGCCCCATCCCCCTGGATAGCAGGAGGCGAGGAACACGGAAAAGGGCCCGGTGCTCCCTCCTGGAGGGAAGACCGGGCCCGGACCTCCAGCAGGACGCTACGGGCTGAACTGGATGAGCCCCATGTCCGTCTGCCCCGCCGACGTGAACGTCGTGGCGCCCACCGGCGTGGAGCCGTCGAACGTGAAGGCCAGCCGGGTGGCGCCGTCCGGCAGCACCGCCAGGAACGCGTTGGCCACCCGCGGCCCCAGCATGCGCGACCAGCGGTGGTCCCCCGTGGGGGTGAAGCTCGCCACGAACCGGAACTGCTCGCTGCGGGGCAGGCCCGGCGTGCCCAGCGCTCCGCCCCCCAGCTCCAGCGTGTCCGCCGACACGGCGCCGTTCACCACGATGTTGCCCGCACCGTCCACCGCCACCTGCTCGGCCATGTCCCCGCCGGGATAGGTCGTCAGCACGCGCACCCAGCCCTCGCCGCCGGACGCGGTGAGCGTGCCGAACACGCCGTCATCCGGGCGCACGTCGTGGGTGGGGTCGTTGCTCGAATACGTCTGGCCCTTGAAGGTGAAGCTCCCGTTGAAGCCTCCGGAGAACGCCACGCCCCCGTCGGGCAGGGCCGCCAGGCCGCGGATCCGCCCGATGGCCCCTCCCTTCAGCCCGTAGCCCCACACCGGAGCCCCGCTGGGGGTGAAGCGGGCCACGAAGGCCGTGCCCACGCGCATGTCCGGTCCCGCGAGGACGGGGTTGTTGCCGCGGCCGCCCATCAGGATGTTGCCCACCGCGTCCGTGGTGAGCGCGTTCGCCTCGGTGTACTCGTCCAGGGTCTCGAAGGCCTGGGACCACTGGTGGCCGCCGCTGTAGTCGAACTTCGCCAGGAAGAGGGACTGGGTCTGATCATCCCGGCTCTCGCTCAGCGGCCCCGCGTAGAGCTCGCCGCCGCCCAGGTCCAGATAGCCCTCGAAGTGGCCCGCGACGATGAGGCTCCCGTTGGCGTCGGTGGCGACGACGGTGGGAACGGCGAACGAGGAATAGACCTGCCCCTGGCCCCAGTCCGGCCGCTTCACCGCGCGGAAGCCGTGCGACCAGACGGGGTTGCCGACGGGGGACAGCTTCAGGACGAACATCCCCACGGCGCCGGCGTCGGGGTCGATGTACGGCAGCGCTCCGGTGCCCAGGTCCGGGCTGCCCAGGTAGGTGCCCACCACCAGCACGTTGCCCACCGGCGTCACCGTCATCGCGCCCAGCTCCACCTGCTGCCCCACCCCATACGCGCGCGACCACTGGTGCTGGGCCGCGTTGTCGAAGCGCGCCACCAGGAAGCCCGAGGGCCCCGGCAGCGCCCCGCCGCCCGCCTGCGCCGGCCCGTCGAAATACCGGCCCCCCAGCACGAAGCCGGTGCCATCCGGCAGGTTGAAGAGCGCCGCCGCGCGCTCCCGTGCCGCGCCCCCCAGCGTCCTCGCCCACGCCTGCGAGGGCGTGCCGCTGCCCCGGTAGGTGCACCAGTCGTAGCGGAAGACCGTGTCCAGCTGCGGCCGTCGCGAGGGGTTGGAGGCCTCGCGCGCGGAGAAGTCCGCCCCGTCCTCCCCCAGGGGCAGGGCGGCCAGCGACAGGCTGGAGCGCGAGCGCGCCGCGTCCTTCACCTCCGCCGTGAGCCACGAGTCCGTGGGGGCGGAGGCCACCGACGCCACCGCGATGCCCTCCACCGGCCGGTTGTTCCACGTGAGGGTATTCTCCCCGAAGCCGCCCAGCAGCCCGTGGAACGACACGCCCGTGGAGGTGCCGTTCTTCACGTACAGCCGCAGCCGCGCCTGGATGAGCTCGCCGCCCTCTCCCTCCAGGTTGAAGCGCAGATAGGACTGATAGCGCGTGGGCGTCGCGTCCACGTACAGCGTGGACTGGCTGCTCATGTTCACGTCCGGGTGGTCCTCGCGGACCGCGCCGTCCTGCACCGCCACCAGCGTCCGCGCGTCCAGGTACGTCCGGGGCTGGCACTCGGTGGGCAGCGCCGCCTGCTCCACCGCCTTCAGTGCCCCGTCCCGCCCCTCGTCCTGCGACTCCGCCCTTCCGCCGCACCGTGGCAACAGCGCCAGCATCGCGAACGCCGCCACCCCCTGCGCTCCCCGCTTCCATCCGGTCTGCATTGTCGTGTCGTCCCCCTCGAGGCCTTCCCAGCCCCGCGGTCCTTTGAATTGCATCCGGGGTGCCAGCGTGAATCCGCTGGAGGACACGGGACGGGACCCCAGGGACGCACTCGCGGTGCCCTGGATGGGGAAGCGCCACACGGTGCGAGGGAACGCGGAGGGGCCGGAATGGCGCCGGGCGTTCAGCGCCGTCCGGGCACCAGGCAGGCGGCGCGAGCACAAACGAAAAGGCCCTCCCCGGTACCGGGAAGGGCCTTCGTCACTTCGGGCCGGAGGCCTTGAGAGGCGTTACGCCTTCTTCGGCTCCATGTTGGGCAGGCCCTCGAGCGCGTCGAGGATCTTCCGCTTGTCCTTCTTCTCCGTCGGCTTCGGCGTGGAGGACACGCGCGGCGCCGGGCGCTCACGGGTGAGCTGGCCGCCCTGGAGGATGATGTTCACGTCCTCAGCGTCGAGCGTCTCGTACTCCACCAGGGCGTCGGACACGCGCTGGAGCACGTCCAGCTTGTCCGTCAGCAGCTGCTTGCCGGTCGTGTAGCAGCCCACGACGATGCTGCGGACCTCCGAGTCGATCTGCCGG
Source organism: Corallococcus sp. 4LFB (assembly GCF_046520365.1). Lineage (NCBI taxonomy): Bacteria > Pseudomonadati > Myxococcota > Myxococcia > Myxococcales > Myxococcaceae > Corallococcus > Corallococcus sp. 4LFB. The sequence goes on along the minus strand of NZ_JBKGHJ010000324.1, from coordinate 2,280 downwards.
GCGGTGTCCTCGGAGTAGTCCTTGGACGAGTTGAAGTCGCGGCCCAGGAACACCTCACCGTCGCTCTTGCCGAACGCCAGCGGGCCCATCTTCTCGCTCATGCCCCAGCGGCACACCATGGCGCGCGCCGTCTCCGTCGCACGCTCGATGTCGTTCGCCGCGCCGCTGCTCATCTCGTTGAACATGAGCTCTTCGGCGATGCGGCCACCCATGGCCATGGTGATCTGGTCGAGGATCTGCTTGCGGTAGCCGTTCACCTTGTCCTCGGTGGGCAGGCTCCAGGTGACGCCCAGGGCCTGACCGCGCGGGATGATGGTGACCTTGTGCAAGGGGTCGCAGCCGGGCAGCAGCTTGGCGAGCAGCGCGTGGCCGGCCTCGTGGACGGCCGTGTTCCGCTTCTCCTTGTCGGTCATGATCATGGACCGGCGCTCCGGGCCCATGAAGACCTTGTCCTTCGCCTGCTCGAAGTCCGCCAGGTCCACGCGCTCCTTGTTCTGGCGCGCGGCCATCAGGGCCGACTCGTTGACCAGGTTCTCCAGGTCCGCGCCCGTCATGCCGGGCGTTCCGCGGGCGATGACCTCCAGCTCCACCTCCGGGGCCAGCGGCACGCGGCGGGTGTGCACCTTCAGCACGCCCAGGCGGCCCTTCAGGTCCGGACGGGGGACGATGATGCGGCGGTCGAAGCGGCCCGGGCGCTGGAGCGCGGGGTCCAGCACGTCCGGACGGTTGGTGGCGGCGATGAGGATGACGCCGTCGTTGGACTCGAAGCCGTCCATCTCCACCAGCAGCTGGTTGAGCGTCTGCTCGCGCTCGTCGTGACCGCCGCCCAGGCCCGCGCCACGGTGGCGGCCCACGGCGTCGATTTCGTCGATGAAGATGATGCAGGGGGCGTTCTTCTTGCCCTGCTCGAAGAGGTCGCGCACGCGGCTGGCGCCGACGCCCACGAACATCTCCACGAAGTCCGAGCCGGAGATGGAGAAGAACGGGACGCCCGCTTCACCGGCCACCGCGCGGGCGAGCAGCGTCTTGCCCGTGCCCGGGGGGCCCATCATCAGGACGCCCTTGGGGATGCGGCCGCCCAGCTTGGTGAACTTCTTGGGGTCCTTGAGGAAGGCGACGATCTCCTCCAGCTCCTCCTTGCACTCGTCCACGCCGGCCACGTCCGCGAACGTGACCTTGTTGTGGCTCTCGCTGAGGAGCTTCGCCTTGGACTTCCCGAACGTCATCGCCTTGCCGCTGCCGCCCTGGAGCTGGCGCATGAAGAAGATGAAGAACAGGAACAGGAAGACGACGGGCATCCACTGCCCGAGGATGGTCAGCCAGAGGCTGTTCTGCTCCTCGCGCTCGTACTTCACGTCCACGCCGGCGGCGCGGAGCTGGTTGAGCACGGCCACGTCCGGAGCGGGACCCGTGGTCCGGAACTTGTCGTTCGAGTCGCTGAACGTGCCGGAGTAGGTGTTGCCCTTGACGGAGACGGCCCGGACCTTCTTCTCCTCCACCTTCGTCAGAAGCTGGGTGAAGGTCGGTTCCTGCACCTGCTCGTTGCCTTGCGAGAAGAAATTGTAGAAGGCGACGAAGAGGACGATCAGGATGACCCAGAGCCCGATGGTCTTGTAGGTCGAACGCACGTTTCAGCTGCCCTTTCGGTACTCGGCGGGATGAGGGCCGTGCCAGGAGGAACCCCGGCGAGTTTCGTCATGTTGCCCGGCGCCCGCCCGTGTGCAGGCCAGCGACGGACCGTATCAGCAACAGCAAAAAGCCCTCAACTATTTAGGGGACCGCGACCATCCCCTGTTTCGAAGCTTCGACTCTATAACGGAGGGGTCCGCCGTTCGCTTGAAGCCGGCGGGAAGGCCCACAGCGAGTGTCGGCAAGACGCCGTGTGGGAAGCGGCGCCAGGCTCGACGAAGCGCGGTACGACCCCGGGGAGCCACAGCGGGGCATCGCGCGCGTCCACCACCACCGGCTGCGCGTCGCGCGCCTCCGCCGGAACGCGGGCATCCACCAGCGCGTCCTGCACCTTGCGGTGGCCCGCGCGCGTCCGGACGCGATCGCCCTGTTTCCTCGAACGCACCGTGAGTGGCCACGCCGTCCCCTCCTCCAACACCAGGGCCAACACTCCCGGGGGCGCGGATCCTTCCGCCACCTGGAAGCGCCACGCGCCAAAGTCCCCCTGAGCCCCCGGCCCCGCGAGCACCAACGGCGCGGGAGGCGCCTGGGGCCGGGCCCCACGCAGCGCACCCGCCCGCCGGTGGCCTTGAGCAGGAAGCCGTCGCTGAG
>NZ_JBKGHJ010000323.1:0-10292 GCF_046520365.1 Corallococcus sp. 4LFB | reverse complement strand
CCGCCTCCGGCGCGGGCTCCGGCGCGGCGGCGGGAATCACTTCCCGAGGCGGCGGCGCCACCGGCGTGAAGGTCACGGTCCGCGTGGGCCCGGCGTCGCGCGTCGTGCCAGGGCCCCGGCCCAGCAGCTCCGGCGACATGACGCTGGACATCTCCAGCCCCTCGCGCGCCAGCGCCAGCACCCGCTGCATGTGCAGGATGTAACGGTCCTGCCCCTCGTAGGTGGCGAGCGCCTGCGCGGCGCGCACCAGCCGCTGCGGCACCAGCTCCGGGTCCGCGCGCACCTCCGTGGACACGGGGCGCGCCTCGCCTGACTCCACGCGGCCCGTGCGCACGCCCTGGCCGCTGGCCCAGATGCAGTGCTCGTCCAGCAGCGTGAGCTCCTGGCGGCGCACCCGGCCGTCCTCGTCCACCAGCGACATCAACTCCGCGCCCTGGGGAGACAGGTGCCAGACGGTGCGCAGGCCGTTCTCCCCCAGGGGACCCTCCACCGCGCGCGCGCGATAGAGCTCCTGCATCGCGGACTTCAAGGGGTCGGACGAAGGTTCCACGGCCATGACTGCCGCAGAGTAGGGGCGCGGCGCCCGAAACGGAAGCCGCGCCGTCCAGGCGTGAATGCCCCGTGCGCGGATGCCCGCCTTGTGCCTACCGTCCATTTCACGATGAGCCGCTCCAAGAACCGAGCCCCCGACTTCGTCCGCCAGTTCGAGGGTGCACAGACGCTCGACGGACTGCTGGAGCTGGCCGGCAGCCCCTGCGACACCGCCGACGTGCTCGAGCGCATGCGCGAGGCGCGTGCCGACGGCGCCGACTCCAGCGAGGTGATTCCCACCCTCTTCGCGGGGGAGCCCCGCTTCCGGGACGCGGAGCTGGCGCGCCGCCTGTACCAGAACCTGCTGGGCCTCTGGGACCTGGTGCTGGAGGGCAAGGAGGTGCGGCTGGATGACGGCCCCCGCCCGCCGCGCCCGAAGAAGGAGCGGCTGCAGCCGCCCGCGCCCTTCCACCCCGGTGAGCCCTCCAGCGAATTCGTGGAGGCGGCCTGGCGTTACCTGGAGGACGACGACAAGGCGCGCACGCGGCTGATGCATGCCTACGAGAACCGGCAGGACAGCCTGCTGGGTGCGCTTGACGCCGCTGGCCTCACGGACGAAGGTTACGGGGTCGCCCGCCACCTGCTCTTCGAGCTGCACGCCATGCTGGAGCTGGGCTGGCCGCCGGGGCTCCTGGCCGTGGATGCCAGGGCCCTGGACAGGGAACCGGATGCGCCGCCCGCGCCGGACACCCTCCAGGACTACGTGACGGAAGCGCTGTTCGAGGCGGAGCAGGACGAGGAGCACCCCCTCGCCCCCGAGGAGCTCGCGCAGGTGCGCACCCTCGTCCGGCGGGGACTGGCGGCGCTGTGGCGCGCCCGCAAGGGGAGATGAAGATGGCCCGAGACGACAACGACGGTGGTGGCTTCACCGGCAAGCGCAACAAGTCCTACCGCGAGCTGGACGCGCAGCGCGGCAAGAGCAAGTACCACTCGCGCCAGGACGACCCGGCGCAGCAGAAGCTGGAGCGCAGCGCCAGCTACCAGAAATACAAGACGGCCGCGGACGCCCTCTTCACCGGCGGCGAGCTGCCCGAGGGCCTGGCGAAGACCTTCGACCCCGAGGGCAAGCGCAAGGCCCAGAAGGACGCGCTGCGAAAGGTGCAGGAGTCGGAGACGCGCGCGGACTGGGTGAAGGGCGTGGTGGACTACCTGGAGAAGTACCCGGACCTGCCCGAGGACGCGTACTTCCTCGACAGCCTGCTGGACCACCCGCGCGAGCGCATCGTGGACAAGGCGCTGGCGAAGCTGGAGCTGCTCCAGGAGGCGGGCACGCTCCAGAAGAAGCTGCCCAAGAGCCTGGACCAGCGGCTGAAGTCCATCGAGCTCACCGGCCTGGACCCCGACATGCAGGGCCGCGCCAAGACGCTGCGCGAGAAGCTGCGCGCCTGATCAACTCAGCCGCGCTGCTGCCCCGCGCGCCTGTTCAATGCGCGCGCCGCTGCCCGCGCGCCTGATCAGCGCGCGCGCTGCTGGTAGATGAGCACCACGCCGCGCTGCCCGCCCTTGCCGGGCTGGTGCGTGAGCCGCAGCTCCGCGCCGGGCCGCGAGTACAGGCCGGCCTCGTCGCCGCGCTTCCACCCGGCCTTCGCCAGCGCGTCGTCGTAGAAGGCCTGGACCTCCTGGCCCGTGAGCGGCACCTCGAAGGTGAGCGTGCGCGACCCTTCCGCGTTGACGCGCAGCACGCCCTGGGCCCGCGGCGGCAGCGGCGCGAAGTCCCCCGCCGCTTCCGGCGGACGCGCCAGCGCGTGGTTGGCTTCCCCCAGGTACAGCGTGGTGGTGCCGTCCGGCTGCGGCATCATCACCACGGTGTAGGTGATGCGGCGCTTTGGATCCAACGCGGTGAGCATGGCCGCGTTGTTCGCGTACTGCGCCTGCTCCTTGCCGGGCGGCACGTAGAGCCCGCCGTCGCGGAACGCATCCGCGAAGCGCTGCACCAGTTCGCGGATGTTCTCCTTCACGTGCACCGCGCGCAGCGCCACGGGGATGCCGCCCGCCTCCACGATGTCGCTGGACTCCACGTGCGCGATGACCTGGAGCTGGGGCCACGCGAAGCGCGGCGCCGCCTGCACGCCCGCGTCCGGCACGCCCGCATCAGGGGGCTGGGCCCGGGCGGACAGCGCCACCATCAGCGCCAGCACCCCGGCCGCCACGCGCCCGCGGACACCCGCCCCGCTCAATGCGGCACGCCTCCCAGCCACTTGTTGCGCCGGCCGTCGCTCCGGTAGTTGGGGGAGACGTTGGGCGCCACGAAGGGGGTCGTCTCCCAGACGGTCTGGTTGCCCGCGTGCGACGCGCCGATGCTCTGCTCGTAGTTGCTCTCCGCGCCGCGGAAGCTCATGAAGAACTGGTCCTCGTTCACGCCGCCCGTCGCGCCCACGCCCGCCATCAGCGCGCTGCCGGCGCTCCCGCCGCCGCCGTTCTCGCGGTACACGCTTTCGGCCCAGCCGTAGTAGTCCACGTTCGCGCAGGGGCCTCCGGTGTTGGTGCTGAGCGGGCACTCGCGCCCTTCCGCCACGCCCGACAGGCCCCAGTCGTCCAGCAGCATGAAGAAGCGCCGGGTGCAGCGCCCGCCGGACGCGCGCCCGGCGGCGCACACGCGGAACTGGTCGCTGGCCAGCCGGTGCGACACCTTGAAGAACTCCGGCTCCATGAAGGTGCCCAGCCGCTCCGCGCGCAGGGAGGTGAACGCATTGCAGGAGATGCCGTCGGACTGGGTGTTCATGGCCAGCCCCAGCGCCGCCGAGCCCGGATCCGCGTCCACCGGGCGGGTGCCCAGGATGTCCACGGGGCTGCCCGCGGGCCGCGTGGGCTCGCAGTCCACCTGCACGCGCGTGGCGCGCGCGATGGCCAGCTGGAAGGTCATCCTGCCGCTCGTCTGGCTGGCCCGGCCGTCGAAGTCCTGGTAGCGCCCGGAGGCCTCCGAGGACGCCAGCGCCTCCGCGTTCGAGCGCTGGAAGACGCCGTTCTCCGGGTTGTGCATCACGTGCCCGGTGGCCTCCCACAGCGCGAAGTTGGCGGCCTCCTGCACCTTGAGCGTCAGCGCGCCCACCTCCGCGAAGTAGATGCCGAAGAGGAGGATGGTGACGAACACCATGGACCCCAGCGCCGTCTCGACGAGCGCCTGTCCGCGGCGCGACCTGGAAGCGCGCGCGCGCATCAGTACCTCCCGCCCGTGCTGCTGCCGCCCCGGTAGCCGGCGCTGTCCAGCCGGCGCAGCGCGTCCGCGTGCTCGGAGAAGCCGGCCTGCTCCAGGCTGCGCGCGGGCTTGTCGTCGCGGGCGCCTCGGTGCTCACCAGCGTGGCGCGCCAGAAGGGGTTGAGGAAGTTGGGCGGCTCCTCCCAGCCTCCGCCCGCCGCCGCCGGCCGGGGCCGGTGGTAGTAGGCGAGCCCCGCGGCCAGCGCCACCTGGTTGCGCTGCACGTCCTCGCGGCCCGTGGGCTGGATGCGGCCCAGCGGCGCGGCGTTGTCGAACTCCGTCTCCTGGTTCGCGAACTTGAAGGTGAACAGCAGGTTCCACGGATCCGGCCTCGCGCGGCGCGAGTCGCTGGCGTAGTCGCGCTGGAGCATCGCGTACAGCTTGGGCTGGCCGTAGTCGTTCTCATCCGCGTTGCCGTGCAGGAGCGCCGCGTTGAAGCCCACCGAATAGGGCCAGATGCCGGGGCACACCACGCACTCGCCCAGCGTGTGGCGCTCGTCCACGGTGGTGTTGTTCTCCGCGCCCTGGCCGGGGGGCGGCTTGTTCGCGCCGTAGACGTGCTGGTCCTCGTTGGACTGCCTCTCGTCGGACATCACCCACGCGTCCGTCGCCGCGGCGGTGATGGGGGTGCCGTCCGGGCAGGTCTCCGTGATGGCGCGGCCGTGGTCGTGCGCCCACGAGTTGCGGCCGGAGATGGTCTGGTAGGTGGAGGAGTCCATCGCCCCCGCGCTGGCGTAGTGCTGGAAGCCCGGGTTGTGCGCGGCCGCGCCCGAGCCGAAGCCCGCGCTGCCGCTCGGGCGGTTGTGCACCCAGGTCCAGCCCAGGCTGCCCATGGTGGCGTTGCGGGTGGCGTTGCCCTGGCCTCCGCCGGTGGGCATCACCGCGCCGGAGGTCTCCGGCACCGTGCCGGTCTTCTCCTGCTGCATCAGGTCGTCGTAGCTGGAGCCGGCGGACGCGCCGCCGGACACCTCCGCCAGCGACTTGTTGGCGCCCTCGGGCGGAGCGAAGAGCTCCGGGTTGACCTCCTTGGCGATGAGGTTCGTCAGGCCCTGGTTCGCCAGGTGCGCGCCGATGAGCCGGTTGTAGATGGCCAGCTCCGCGCGGAACATGGAGCCCGCGCGCCCCTGCAGCGACAGCGTCTGCATGGCCGCCGCCTCGTCCAGGCCGGACCACGCGGGCGCGGGCATGGGGCACGCGGACGTCTGCCGCGCGGCGTACATCTGGCTGCCGTAGCTGATCATCGACTGCGTGCCCGCCATGGCCACCATGTGGGCAATCTGGGCGCGGTTCATCACGGCGATGGCGTTGAACGTGCGCGCCGTGGACACCGCCTGGCTGTAGGCCGCCGCGTCCGCGGCCATCTGGATTTCGACGCGCTCCTTGGCGCGCATGCCGAAGCCCAGCGTGAGCAGCACCATCAGCGTGAGCAGGAGGAACGTCAGCGAGAACAGCACCAGCGCCTGGCCGCGCGCGCCGGACTTCAGAAGCCGTGCAGGCTGCATCCGGCACCTCCCTGGAAGTTCGACGCCTTCACCGGGGTCATCATCCGCATGGCCGCGTGGACCTGGATGGGGAACAGGTAGTGGCCCTGCGCGTTCCAGCGCACCATCCGGTCCCCCAGGTCCCCGCCGGGCCAGTCATCCGGCCCCAGCTCCACGTCGGTGTCCGCCCACCAGTCGGACTCCTTCTGCGCCGGGTTGAGCGGGTTCGCGTTCGTGTAGTTCTTCAGGTGGAACTGGGCCAGGAACATGCGGCTCATCACCCAGTCCGCGAACGGGATGCGCATGTAGTACCAGGCCACCATGCGGATCTCGAGCGTGCGCCGCTGCATCTCCGCGGCCGAGTCCGTGGGCGCGTCGAACATCAAATCCTCGTCGCCCGCGAGGCTGCGCACCCAGCCCACGTCCGGGGACTCGCGGACGATTTCCACCATGGGCCCTTCGGTGAAGAGCGTGCCCTTGGAGCCGCGCACGCGCAGGTAGTTGCGCTTGCGGTCCTCAAAGGCGGCGGCCAGCTGCGCGGGCGTCCGGGTGTGCTCCACCGTGGGCAGCATCGTCACCAGCGCCGCGTGCGTCATCGCCTCGCAGCTGCCGTGGTTGAGGCTGCCCGCGCGCACCGCGCGGTACACCGCCACCTGCGCCAGGATGCGGCCCTGCAGCAGCATGAAGAGCTGCAGCGAGCCCAGCACCATGAACACCACCAGCGGCATGCACAACGCCGCTTCCACGGCGGCCTGACCGGACTCGTGCTGCCGACGCTGGGGGCGGGGGAAGGCCATAAGGGGGAGGCTGCCTTCCTCCTAGATTCTCGATGATTGGGGAATCGGTCAAATGGCCGGAACGCAGACAACGCCGATTCCATTATGACACAACTGTTTGGCTCACCTGTTGAGGGTGAACCCGCAGGCGGCGTCCAGGACCACCTTGGCCCCCGCGAGCGCCCCCAGCAGGCGCTCATAGTGATGGCGCTCCGCGTCAACCTGGGCCTCCACCTCTTCCGGGGGCAGGCCCTGGTGGGAGAGGGAGAGGCGCAGGCGGCTGGCGGCGGCGTCGCGCTCCGCCTCGATGGCGGCCCGGGCCTTCTTCGCGGACCGGGCCAGCTCCGCCTCGGCGGCGGCCTGGGCCACGGGCAGCGCGGCGTCCACGAAGGCGCCGAAGCCGGAGAAGGCCTGGTGGACCTCGTCCCCCTTCAGGGCCTTGCCGTCCGCCTCCAGGGCGGGGAGCACGGCGGGGTCGGCCACGGGGCCCTGGGGGCCGTCCACCACGGCGACGGGCAGCAGCGTGCGCGCCAGGAAGCGCGCCAGTTGGCGGCTGGGCACGCGGGCGCCGGGGGTCGTGTCCTGGGGCTCCGGGAGCTGGACGTGGAAGAGCAGCTCCAGGCCGCGCGCGGGCTTCTTCACGCCGCGCTTCTCGATGTGGCGGAAGCCGCTGCGGCCGTAGGGGCCGTCCTTGAGGAAGCCGAACAGCGCCTCCACCAGCGGGTGGCCGGTGGCGAAGTACTCCAGCTCCTCCGCCTCCACGGCGGTGTCGCGCCAGAAGGTGCCCAGCACGGTGCGGTCCTGCATCACGTCGATGCCGGGCAGGCCCTCGACGTTGAGCGCGTGGCCGAACTGGAAGGCCACCTGGAAGGCCTCCACCTGCTCGTCGGTGTCCACGCCAATGCCCACGCGGCGCGCCAGCTCCGTGACGGTCTCCTCCAGGCGCTCGTCCAGGTCGCGCGCCACGCTCCACAGCCCGTCCTCCAGCGGCGGCGCCTCGTCCTCGGAGTCTTCTTCCGCTGGCTCCTCGCCCATGCGCTCCTGCGCGCGCGCCACCAGCCGGGCCACGGCGGGCTTGTCGAAGCTGCGCACGTCCAAGAGCGGGTCGTACGCGCGCTTCACCTGCTCGCGCGCCGCCTCCACGCGGGCCTTCAGCTCCGCGGCGTACTCCACGCGCGCCTCGCGGGGCAGCAGGGCCAGGTCCGCGATGCGGTCCTCCACCTCCTCCAGCACCGCGTCCAGGCCGCCCACCGTCTCACCGAAGACGCCCACGGCGTCCGCCAGCAGCATCAGCACGTCCGACGCGAGCGTGCCCGCGGGGTCGAAGACGTGGATCTCCACCGGGTGCGTCTGGCCGATGCGGTCCAGGCGGCCGATGCGCTGCTCCACGGTGGAGGGGCTCCACGGCAGGTCGTAGTGGACCAGGTGGTGCGCGAACTGGAAGTTGCGGCCCTCGCCGCCCACCTCCGTGCACAGCAGCACCCGGGGGCCCTCCGGGTCGCGGAAGCGCGCCACCTGCCGGTCGCGCTCCACGAGCGGCAGGTCGCCGTGGTAGCCCAGCGCCTCCACGCCCTCGCGCGACAGCTCCGACTGGAGCGACTCCAGCGTGTCGCGGCTCTCCGTGAACACGAGCACCTTCGCGCGCGGCTCCGCCTTCCAGATGCCGCGCAGCACGCCCACGAACGCGACGAGCTTCGCGTCGCGGCCGGTCAGCTTGAGGTCCGCGCCCTTCAGCGCCGGGTTGGACCTCACCGCGCCCATGAACGCCGCGGGGCTGGACTCCAGGCGCCTGAGCACGTTGGCCAGCGGCGCGCCGCGGAGCGTGCCCGTCGCCAGCGTGGCGAGCGCCGTATCGCGCGCCTTCAGCTCCTCGGCCGTGAGTTGCACCGGGTGCCGGTGGAGCCTGCGCGTGGAGAAGCCGCCCACCACCGCGCGCCGGTTGCGCACCAGCCGGTCCGACAGGCTGTACGTCTCCGCCAGGTGCGCGAGCAGCGCCGCCTTCTCCTCCAGCGTCTGGAGCCGCGCGTCCTCCGGGAAGCGCTTCGCCAGCGAGGCCACGGCCGCCTTCGCGTCCTTGCCGTCGGCCTTGCCCGCCATGAGCGCGCGCACCGCGGTGGACAGCTCCTCCTGGCGCTGGAGCCGCGCCTCGAAGCCCTTCACGGACGGCGCGGTCGCCGCGTCGATGAGGGTGAGCAGCCCGTGGTACTCCGCCGGGTCCAGCTGCATGGGCGTGGCGGTGAGCAGCAAGAGGCCCCACGAGTTCGCGGCCAGCCCCTTCGCGGCGGCGAAGGCCTTCTCGCCCTTCAGGTGGTGCGCCTCGTCGATGATGACCAGGTCCCAGAAGGCGTCCTCGGCCGCCACCTCCTCGCGGTGCTCGCGGGTGCGGCTGAGCAGCTCCAGGCTCGTCACCACCAGCGGGAAGCGCGCCCACGGGGAGACGTCCGGCGCTTCCTTCAGCGACTGCTCGTAGCGGTCCGAGTCCATCAGCGTGAAGAGCTGGTTGAACTTGTGGAACAGCTCCACCAGCCACTGCACGGTGAGGTGGCTGGGCGCCACCACCAGGCACCTGCGCGCCAGGCCCACCAGCCGCAGCGCGCTGAACACCATGCCCGCCTCAATCGTCTTGCCCAGGCCCACTTCGTCCGCCAGCACGAAGCGCGGCCGGCGCGCGGACAGCACGCGCTGCACCACGCCCACCTGGTGCGGCTTCACCATCACCCGGCTGGCCAGCAGCGCGCCCAGCGCGTCGCCGCGGCGCTCGTCGTCCAGCACCAGGGCCTGCTTGCGCAGCATGAACGCCTTCGCGTCCCCCACCCGCCCGTCGCGCAGCGTGGACAGGAGGTCGGAGCGCGGCGCCAGCGCGCGGACCTCGGACTCCGGCAGCTCGTCCTCCTCGCCCGTGTCCTCGAAGCGCACCACGTAGCGGCGCAGGCCGCGCGCGCCCGGCTCCTCGCCCAGGATGGTGGCCTTGCGCCCCTTCGGCGTCTGGATGGGTTCGCCCTTCGGCAACTGGTACGGCACCAGCGCGCCGCCGCGCGTGGACACCAGCACCGGCGCATCCTCGCGGGACGGGAAGGCGATGAGGGCCTTGGCCCCCTGCTCCTGCAGCGACACCAGATGCCCCACGCCCCATTCGGGCTGCGGGAGGTAGCGAACCTTCAGACCTTCGACGAGAGACGCCATATGCGTGCAACACCCGGATGCGAGGAGGGGGGCGCTGCATAACGTCCCGGCGCCCGGAAGGCCATTTCACGAGCACCTCCTCCGCTTCCAACCCCTTGATTCCAGGCCCGGGTTCCCGGCGGCCCCGGAATCCGGTCCGCCACCAGACAGCCCCACCGCGTCCTGCCCGCCGAAAACTTCCCCTCCTGCCAGGTAGGCTCCATGATTTCATGACAAACAGGTAAAAACGGGGTTATAGGATACCCTGCCCGGCAGTGCGATGTCGCTCACCCCACCTTTTCGGTGATGTTGAGGGTCCTTCTGCACAGAAGCGCTCGGTGCCGTCGGGGGGGAGTGCCACATGCTGCGACGTTGGACCTTCGCGCAGAGGGTAGGTGCGGGTCTGTCCGCGTGCCTTCTGGCCGGACTCATCCTGCTTGCCACCCTGGTGTCCGCGACCCACACGCTGGCGGTGGAGGACGGGGCCTTCCTCCATCACGTCTCCGACATCCTCAGCGGCCTCCTGGGCCTGGGTGCCCTCCTCGCGCTGGTGATGGTGCTGCGCAACGCGCTGGGCCCCATGCACGCGGAGCGGCTGCAGAGTGAACAGCGGTTGCACCTGTTCATGGATGGCGTGAGCGACTACGCGCTGTGCTTCCTGGAGCCGGACGGCACGGTGTCCTGCTGGAGCACGGGCGCGGAGCGGCTCACCGGCTGGACGTCGTCGGACATCGTGGGCCAGCGCGCGGAGGTGCTGCACGTGCCGGACGCGGTGGCGCACGGACTGCCCACCTCCCACCGCGAGCGGCCGCGCGCGAGCGGCGCCTGCAGTCGGAGGGCTGGCGGGTGCGCAAGGACGGCTCGCGCTTCTGGGCGGAGACGCTGCTCACCGCGCTGTACGCCGAGGGCGGCACGCTGCAGGGCTTCGCGGAGGTGACGCGCGACATCACCGAGCGCAAGCGCACCGAGCGCATGCAGGCGCTGCTCGCGGAGGCGGGCCGCGTGCTCCAGCCCCAGGCCGGGGCCAAGGAGCTGGGAAACGCGCTCACCCGCCTGTGCGTGCCGGAGGTGGCGGACGCGTGCGTGC